>JBEBXB010000037.1:0-12858 GCA_040391885.1 Conexibacter woesei
GCCACCCCACAGTTGCTCGCTCACGGATCGCCTTTCAGACTTCGCTTGGCAGGTCACCTCAGTCTTTCAGGCCCACGACCGACCCGGCCGAGCGGACCCAACGATTCGCTGGGGCGATCGACCGCGTCGTACTCGACAGATCGCCCCAGCGATTGGGGCTGTCCGGTCAGCCGGTCCGGGCTCAGCCGGATTCGAGGCCGGCCGCTCGGCCGGTCTCGTAAGCCTCCCGAACGGCAGCGGGCCGTTCCTCGAGCCCGTTGGTCGCGGCCGACTGGACCCGGTCGACCAGCGAAGCGTGGATGCCGCTCGACTTCTCGGCGCCTCGCTCCAGCGCACCGACCAGGTAGCCGGCGCGGGTCGCCGCTTCGACCGGGGTCAGGCGGACCTGGTCGGACGGAAGCGCCTTGCCGCCGGAGCGCTCGGCTCGGGCCAGGCCGGTCGCGACGCGCAGCGCCATCTCCCCGACCGTCGCCTGTTTGCCGGCGTCCTGGTTCTCCGGCAGACAGTCGGAGATCGGCGCTTCGCCGTAGATCCGCACCGGGTTCGGCGCCGATACCAGGGCTTCCGACCATCCCTCGGGGCCGTTGATGCACGCCTCCGGGGTGGCCGAGCTGATCTGACCGCAGCCCGAGAGCAGAATCAGGGCCGGCAGAAGGAGCGTGGCAATGCGGAATCCGGAGCGATGGGAAGGCATACCGGCATCTTTTCAGCCCCGACCGGGCCGGCGTTTGAACCCGTCGCGACGCGACTCTCACGTACCTCACCGTTTATCTGAGAACCACCGATGCTGCTGCGGTATAGGCTCCCGGCCATGCCTACCGTGCGCGAAGCTACGTTTGACCTGTTCCGTGAGCTGGGGATGACCACGATCTTCGGCAACCCGGGATCGACCGAGCTGCCGATGCTCGCCGACTACCCCGACGACTTCGAGTACGTCCTCGGCCTGCAGGAGGCCGCCGTGGTCGGCATGGCGGACGGCTACGCCCAGATGACCGGCAAGCCGACCCTGGTCAACCTGCACACGGCCCCCGGGCTCGGCAACGCGATGGGCGCGATCTTCAACGCCCAGGCGAACCACTCGCCGGTCGTGATCACGGTCGGGCAGCAGGTCCGTGCCCAGGTCACGATGCAGGCCAACCTGACCAACCGCGACGCGATCCGGGTGCCGCATCCCTTCGTCAAGTTCGCCTACGAACCGGCCCGGGCCGAGGACGTGCCGTTGGCTCTCGCCCACGCGATCCATCTCGCCTCGCTGCCCCCCATGGGACCAGTCGTCGTCTCGATTCCGATGGACGACTGGGACATGGAGATGAACTCCGCCGAGGCCGCCCATGTGATCTCCCGCAAGGTCGGAGGGCGCGCCGCCGCCGACCCGGTCGCGGTCCAGGCCCTGGCGGCCCGGATCCAGGAAGCGAAGAATCCGGTGATGGTCGCCGGGCCGGACATCGACGCCTCCGAGGCGTGGAACGAGGCGATCGCGCTCTCCGAGGACCAGCACCTTCCCGTCTGGGCATCGCCCGCACCCGGCGGCGGCCGCATCGGCTTCCCCGAGAGCCACCCCAACTTCCGCGGCGTGCTGCCGCCGGCGATCCAGCCGGTCGGGGAGGTCCTGAAGGACCACGACCTGGTGGTCGTGGTCGGCTCCTCCGTCTTCCCCTACTACCCCTACCTGCCGGGTGCGCTGCTGGCGGAGAACACCGAGCTGGTCCAGATCACCTCCGATCCCGACGAAGCCGCCCGGGCGCCGATGGGTGACGCGATCGTCGCCGACGTCCGCCTGACCCTCACCGCCCTGCTGACGCACCTGTCCCCGACCGACCGGGAGAAGGTCGATCCGTGGCCGCAGCCGACCCGGATCGAGGACACCGAGCCGCTCAACTCGTCGGTCGTGATGAGCATCCTCAAGCAGGAGATGCCGGAGGACGGCGTCGTCGTGCTCGAAGCACCGAGCGCCACCCTGGCGCTGCGCAACCAGCTGCGGATCTCGAACCCGAAGTCGTACTTCTTCGGTGCCGGCGGCGGGCTCGGCTTCGGCCTCTCGGCCTCGGTCGGGGTCCAGATCGCCGCCCCGGACCGCAAGGTCGTCTGCGTGCTCGGCGAGGGTTCTGTCCAGTACGCGGTCGTCGCCTTCTGGACCGCCGTCGCCTACAAGGTGCCGGTCACCTTCATCGTCCTGCGCAACGAGGAGTACGCGATCCTCAAGTGGTTCGAAGAGATCGAGAACCTCACCGGATCCCCGGGCCTCGATCTGCCGGCGCTGGAGTCGGCTGACATCGCCTCCGGCTACGGCGTCACCAGCGTCAAGGCGGCGACCTCGGCCGAGGTCGAAGCCGCCATCCGCGAAGCGATCGCCGACCCGGCGCCCCGCCTGGTCGAGGTTCCCGTCCAGTCCGGGATGTCGCTCTTCTAGGAAGGAACTCCACCGTGGCCCTGCTCGAACCGGACGTACTGAAGATCACCCCGGAGCCGGGCGAGCCGGCCACGGATCGGGCCCCGGACTGGGTCGCGGGCGGCACCCCGGAGCCGCTCCGCTCCGATCTGATCGCGCTGCTCGGCGAGGATCGGGTGCTCGCCCGGGCCACCGACCTGATCCGGTACGCATCCGACGCCAGCCCCTACCGCAAGCTGCCGCAGGCGGTGGTCATGGCCCACGACGCCGAGGATGTGGGCCGGGTGATGCGGTTCGGCCGTGAGCACGACATCCCGGTCACCTTCCGGGCCGGCGGCACCAGCCTCAACGGCCAGGGTCAGACCGACGGGATCCTGGTGGACGTCCGCAAGCACTTCTCCCGGGTGGAGGTTCTGGACGACGGGCTGAAAGCACGGATCGGCCCCGGCACAGTGCTCGGCCACGCGAACAAGGTGCTCGCCCCACACGGCCGCAAGCTCGGGCCCGACCCGGCGTCGACCGACATCGCCACGGTCGGCGGCGTCGTCGCCAACAACTCCGGCGGCATGCGCTGCGGGGTCACCCAGGACTCCTACTCGACCGTCACCGGGATGACCTTCATCCTGCCTTCCGGCACCGTGATCGACACCGAGGACGAAGACGCGGAAGCGAAGTTCGAGGCGGCCGAGCCCGAGCTCACCGCCGGCCTGATGGCGATCCGCGAGGAGATCCTCGCCGACGAAGCCCTGACCGCCCGGATCCGCCAGAAGTTCGAGATCAAGAACACCACCGGCTACCGGCTCTGCGCCTTTCTCGACGGCGATACCCCGGTGGAGATCTTCCGGCGGCTGATCATCGGCTCGGAGGGCACGCTCGCCTTCATCGCCAGCGTCACCTTCGAGACGGTGCCGGTACCGGACAAGACCACGCTCGGCTGGCTCCACTTCCCCGACATCGGCAGTGCGATCGAGCCGGTTCCGGCCCTGGTCGAGGCCGGTGCCTCCGCCGTGGAGGTGATGGTCGCCCCGGCCCTGATCGCCGCGGGATGGAGCATGCCGGGAGCGCCCGAGTACTTCCGGGAGCTGGACCCCACCGGCGCGGTTCTGCTGGTCGAGTTCGGTGGCGATGACGACGCCATCCTGGACGCGGCCGAGAAACGCGTCTTCGAGATCGTCGACCGCGAGCAGCTCACCGTCGCGACCGAGTTCGCCCGGGACGAGGAGACGGTCGAGCTGTACTGGCGGGTCCGCGAGGGGCTCCACGGCGTGGTCGGCAAGCTGCGGCTGCCCGGCACCGCCCTGATCATCGAGGACGTCTGCGTGCCTCCGGCCCGGATCGCCGAGGGCGCGGAGGAGCTCCGCGAGCTGCTCACCGCCCACGGGTTCCTCGGCGGCGTCGCCGGGCACGCCTCGGCCGGAAACCTCCACTTCATGCTGACCCCCGACTTCGCCAAGCAGGAGGACCTCGATCGTTACGACGCCTTCATGGGCGAGCTGGTCGAGCTGATCTGCGAGAAGTACGACGGCTCGCTGAAGGCGGAGCACGGCACCGGGATAAACATGGCTCCCTTCGTCGAGCTCGAGTGGGGCGAGCAGGCAACCGAGCTTATGTGGCGGGCGAAGGAGCTCGCCGACCCGGACGGGGCGCTCAATCCGGGCGTCGTCCTCAGCCGGGATCCCGGCATCCACCTTCGGGACCTGATGACCACCCCGCCGATCGAAGAGATCGCGACTACGTGCGTCGAATGCGGATTCTGCGAACCGGTCTGCCCCAGCCGCGACCTCACCACCACGCCGCGCCAGCGGATCGTGCTCCGGCGGGAGATGGTCCGTCAGGGCGAGGACACCCCGGTGAGACGAGCCCTGATCGAGGAGTTCGAGTACGACGCGATCGAGACCTGCGCGAACGACGGCTCCTGCCTGCTCGCCTGCCCGGTCGGGATCGACACCGGGGTCTTCATCAAGGGATTCCGGGCACAGCAGCATTCGCCCGCCCGCGAACGGATGGCGCTGCGTCTCGCCCGCCGCTGGGATCGAGTCGAGAAGCTCGCCCGCGCCGGGCTCAAGGTCGGCGAAGCCGTCTCCACCGTCGGGTCGGACGGCGCGATGCGCGGCCTGACCAGGGGTGCCCGCAAGGTCGTCTCGGCCGATCTCGTCCCCGAGTGGGGCGAGAAGATGCCCCCGGCCGCCAGCGCCGAGCTGCCGGAGACCGGCTCCCACGGGGCCGCCGGCGTGTACATGCCGGCCTGCATCAATCGCATGTTCGGTCGCTCCAAGGGCGATCCCGGCAAGCTGTCGCTGCCCGAGGCGCTGGTGGCGGTGTCCGCCCGCGCCGGGGTGCCGCTCTGGATCCCGCCGGACGTGACCGGGACCTGCTGCTCGGTGCCGTGGTCCTCGAAGGGCTACAAGGACGCCCACGCCTTCAAGGCGAACCAGACGGTCGAGCGGATCTGGCGCTGGACCGGCGGTGGGGTGCTGCCGCTGGTGATCGACGCTTCCTCCTGCGGTCACGGGCTGTCGGACCCTGGTGAGGGCGTGCTGACCGAGGAGAACCAGACCCGCCACGACGAGATCCGGGTGATCGACTCGGTCGCCTGGGCCGAGGAGTTCCTGCTCCCCAACCTCGAGATCATCCGCAAGGCGGAATCGGTCACCGTCCACCCGACCTGCTCCGGCCGTCATCTCGGGCTCGATCGCGCCCTGACCCGGATCGCCGAAGCGATGGCCGACCGGGTCGAGGTGCCGCCGACCGCGACCTGCTGCGGCTTCGCCGGGGATCGAGGCATGCTCCACCCGGAGCTGACCGCCTCCGCCACCGCCACCGAGGCGGCCGAGGTGAAGGCCAATCCGACCACCCACCACGTCTCCTCCAACCGCACCTGCGAGGTCGGCCTGGAACGCGCCACCGGCGAGCCCTACGGCTCCTTCATCTATCTGCTTGAAGAAGTGACCCGAACCTGACCGCGGCCGGCTCGATCCGGGCCTGACCGGCCGGCCCGCGGCGAACCGTGCGCGGAAACCCCCGCCCGCGAACGTTTCCGCGCACGGTTCGTGTCTGAGGGCGGTTTTCCGAGACATTCACAGTTCCCCCGCTCAACCTGCCTAGAATCACGCCAGACCGAGCTATTTCCGTTCCGACGGCCAGACAAAAAGGGAGACCGATGCGCCCTCGCCTCATCCTCGCCACGTTCGCAGCCTTGATCGCGGGAATGCTCGTCGGTGGGGCCTCCCCGGCCGGCGCGGTACCGACACCGACCGATTTCTGGCTCAACAAGCACTTCATGAACATGGCCCATCAGGGCGGCGAGCTCGAGGCGCCGGGCAACACGCTCTACGCCTTCAAGACCGCGATCCGGGACCGGGGAGCCGACACCCTGGAGATGGACGGATACCTCACCCAGGACGGGGTCTTCGTGATCACCCACGACCTCAGCACGAACCCGACGTCGAACTCGTCGGTGGCCGATCCGGGCGCCCAGATCAACACCCGCACGCTGGCCCAGCTCAAGCAGCTCGACTTCGGATGGAAGTTCACCCCGGGCAAGGGTCACTACGGCTACAGCGAGGACGACCCGCATCCGTACCGCGGCATCGCCACGGGTGACAAACCCGCACCGGAGGGATACACCGCCGGCGACTTCAAGATCGCGACCTTCCGGGAGGTGTTGGAAGCCTTCCCGGACACCCCGCTGAACGTGGACATGAAGGCCCCCGGCGGTGACCCCGGGATGTCGGTCACCGCGGCGACCGAGGTGGCGAAGATCCTCGCCGACTACCCGGAGCGCAGCGAGGACGTCATCGTCGCCTCCTTCTACCAGCCCGCGCTGGTGGCCTTCCACGAAGAGCTGCCGTCATGGAAGGCGCTGAGCGTCGGGGAGGGCGGACCTGGAAACGGCGGCCTGTTCGACTACGTCCTCCAGGGCACCCCGATGCAGCCGAACCCGGTGGCTCTCCAGCCACCGGACTGGATCTACCTCGGCGACTGGATGGAACCGATCAACTTGATCAAGCGCCAGCCCGATCACACCGACTACGCGATCCATGTGTGGCCGAACGACCACGATCCGGAGCAGGACACCCCGCCCTACTACCGCCGCCAGATCGAGCTCGGAGTCGACGGCATCTTCACCCAGGTGCCGGCCAAGCTCCACGAGTTCCTCTGCGAAGAGGGCATCCCGCGGCCGGACGGCAGCCCTCGCTGCGCCGCCCAGGAATGCCCCGAGGGCATGGTCGGGATCCAGCCGGAATGCACCCATGTGGACTGGGGCTCCGTCCTGAAGGGACTGAAGATGAAACCGAAGAAGCGAAAGATCCGGGCCGGCAAGAAGGTGCGGATCAAGGTGGTCGGGAAGGTCATCCCGGGACCGATGAGACGGAAGTTCCGGGTCAGGCTGCGCTCTTCGAACCGGCAGGTGAAGGTTCCGAAGTCGGTCGTGATCCGCATCAAGGGCAAGACCGCCCAGGCGACGTTCACGGTGCGCGCGACCCGCAAGGCGCGGGGCAAGGCGAAGATCACCGCCCGGTCCGCGAAGTTCAAGGCCGTGACCCGGCTGAAGGTGATCCAGCCGAAGAAGAAGACACGACGGTGACCGGAGCCGGGGGGAAACTGTGCGCGGAAACCCCCGCCCGCGAACGTTTCCGCGCTCGGTTCCCAGCCCCTAAGTTCCCGGCTCGGTCGAACGGGGGCGGCCTCAGCCGCCTTCGCCCGCCAGTTCCCGCACCAGCGCTGCGATCGTCCGGTCCTCGGCGAACTTGCGGTCGGTGAGCGCGCCGAGCACCCCTCGGCCGTAGAAGAGCGGCTTCCACTCGAACGGCGCGATCACACGGGGCACTCGATGTTCGATGCCCTTGATGATCGCCCCGCCGGCCCGGCCGACCGGGACCTGACGAGTCAGGAATGACGGGAGGCTCTTGCGGAAGCGGTCGCCGACCGGATCGGCGAACGCCGCCCGGACCATCTCGGTCCTGATCCACCCGAAATAGGCCACCGTGGCGCTGGCGCCGAGCGGCATCAGCTCGGCCCTGAGCGCCCGTCCGAGCGCCTCGATGCCGGCCTTGGCGGTTGCGTACGGCGTGCTGAACACACCGTTCATGAATGCGTATGAGGACGAGAGCAGCACGAACTGCCCACCGTTGGCGACGACCTCGTCCATCCCGGCCCGCACCGTGCGCCACACACCCAGCAGGTTCACTTCGAGCACCCGTTCCCACTCGGCGGTGTCGATCGCCTCGATCGTGGTCGTCGGCGGGGCGATCCCGGCGTTGGCGACCACCACGTCCACCCGGCCGAACCGCTCCTTGGCTTCGGCGACGGCCGCGTCCATCTGCGCCGGTTCGGTGACGTCGGCGATGACCGCGAGCGAACGGTGACCCATCCCCGCCGCCGCGCCCTTGACGTCGGGGCCCTGATCGACCAGCACCACGGAGGCACCTCGGCCGTGGGCCCGTCGGGCGACGTCGAAGCCGATCCCGCGGGCGGCCCCGGTCACCAGCACGACCTTCCCGGCCAGGCCGTAGGGGTTGCCGGCGCGAACCGGCTGCCGTGACGGAACCGGCAGGTCGTCGCGATGCTGCGCCTCCATCTCGGTGACGTATGAGCCGACTCGTGGATCCGTCTCCAGACGCCGGTCGGAGAGCGGGCCGATCTGACCCCGGAGGTAGAACGGGACCCGCCAGACCGGAGGTTCGATCACCCGGGGGGCACGTGCGGCGATCCCGTCGACCAGCGCCCCGGCGGCCTCCTCGACCTCCATCTTCGTGGTCAGGAACCCGGGCACCATCTCGTCTCGGAAACGGTCCGCGACCGGGTTGTCGAATATCTCCCCGATCAGGCCGGTCTTCACGAATCCGAAGTACGCGATCGTGACCCCGGCACCGTGAGGTGCGAGCTCCGCCGCGAGTCCGCGGCCCATCGCCTCGACCCCGGCCTTGGATGCCGCGTAGGAGCTGTTGAAGATCCCGTTGGCGTGGGCGTAGGAGGAACTGATCAGCGCGAACTGGCCTCGGTTCCGGATCACTTCGCCGATCCCGGCGCGCACGGTGCGCCAGACGCCGAAGAGGTTGACTTCGATCACCCGTTCCCACACGGCCGGGTCGATCGCTCGCGCGGTCGTCTTCGGGGGCGTGATGCCGGCATTGGCGATCACGACGTCGACCTTGCCGAACTGGTCCCGGGCAGCACCGACGGCGGCCTCCATCGAAGCGAGACTGGTCACGTCGCCACCGATGCCCACGGCACCGTCCCCGAGCGACTTCGCGGACTCGGTCACCAACTCGGGATCGAGATCCACCAGGGCGACCAAAGCCCCGCGTTCCCGCGCGATCCGGGCCGTCTCCAGCCCGATCCCACGGGCTCCGCCCGTGATCAGAACGACCTTCCCCGAAAGATCAAGCGTTCCCTCAAGTGATCCCTCAACTGGTTCCATCGCTCTACCCTATTGGCCTCCGGGGCCGGTGCCTCCATAGAATCTCCTGCTCATGTCCTCTTTCCGCGCCGTCGATCCGAAACAGTCCTTCCCCGAGATGGAAGAGCGGATCGCCGCGCACTGGAAGGAATCGCGTGTCTTCGAGCGTTCGCTGGCCCAGCGCGAGGGCGCGGAGACCTGGAGCTTCTACGAGGGACCGCCCACCGCCAACGGCCGACCGGGCTCGCATCACGTCCTCTCCCGCGTCTTCAAGGACATCTTTCCGCGCTACCGGGCGATGCGCGGCTACCGGGTGCCCCGCAAGGCCGGCTGGGACTGCCACGGGCTGCCGGTCGAGCTCGAGGTCGAGAAGCAGCTCGGGATCTCCTCAAAGCAGGAGATCGAGGAGTTCGGGATCGAGAAGTTCAACCAGCTCTGCCGCGAATCGGTCTTCACCTACGTCGAGGAATGGAACCGGCTGACCGAACGGATCGGGTTCTGGATCGATCTCGACGACCCGTACGTGACCCTGGACAACGACTACATCGAGTCAGTCTGGTGGTCGCTGAAGGAGCTTTGGAAGACCGACCGGCTCTACGAGGGCCACCGGGTATCGCCCTACTGCCCCCGCTGCGGCACCGCCCTTTCCTCGCACGAGGTCGCCCAGGGCTACAAGGACGTGACCGACCCGTCCGTCTACGTCCGTTTCAAGCTGCTCGACGACGACGGCCGGGAGACGGGCGAGTCGATGCTGATCTGGACCACCACCCCTTGGACGCTACCCGGCAACTACGCGGTCGCGCTCAACCCCGACGTGACCTACGCCAAGGTCGAGGTCGACGGCGAGACGGTGATCGTGGCCGAGCCGCTGGTCGAGAAGGTGCTGGGAGAGGGCACGGAGATCGCCGAGCGCATCCCGGCCTCGGAGCTCCTCGGCCGCCGGTACGCGGAGCCCTTCCCGGGCATGAGCGAGACCTCTGGACGGTTCCGGGTGATCGGCGGCGATTTCGTCACCACCGACGACGGCACCGGCCTGGTCCACATCGCCCCGGCCTTCGGCGAGGACGACTACCGCGCCGCGGTCGACGGCGGTCTCTACGACCCGACGGACGGAGAGCAGACGCTGTTCAACCCGGTCGACCTCAACGGTCACTTCGACGGCCGGGTCACCGGTTTCGCCGGTGAGTTCGTCAAGGACGATGACGTCACCCGGCGTCTGGTCGAGCATCTCGAATCACACGGCCGCCTCTTCCGCAAGACGGACTACGAGCACTCCTATCCGCACTGTTGGCGCTGCGGGACCCCGCTGCTCTACTACGCCAAGTCGAGCTGGTACATCAAGACCTCCGAGGCCCGCGACCGGATGCTGGCCGGCAACGAGAAGATCGGCTGGCATCCCGAGCACATCAAGGACGGCCGTTTCGGCAAGTGGCTGGAGAACAACGTCGACTGGGCGCTCTCCCGCGACCGCTACTGGGGCACCCCGCTGCCGGTCTGGGAGTGCGACGCCCCCGGCTGCGACGAGGCCTTCTGCGCCGGATCGGTGGCCGAGCTGGAGGAGAAGGCGGGCTCGGTCCCGGACGACCTCCACCGCCCCTACATCGACGACGTCAGCTGGGCCTGCAAGTGCGGCAAGGGGACGATGAAGCGGGTCGTCAGCGTGATCGACACCTGGTACGACTCGGGCGCGATGCCGTTCGCCCAGTTCCACTACCCGTTCGAGAACCAGGCGGAGTTCGAGCAGCGCTTCCCGGCCGACTACATCTGCGAGGCGATCGACCAGACCCGCGGCTGGTTCTACACCCTGCTGGCCGAGTCGACGATGCTGTTCGATCAACCCAGCTACCGCAACGTCGTCTGCCTCGGCCTGATCCTCGACGCCGACGGTCAGAAGATGTCGAAGTCGAAGGGCAACGTCGTCGCCCCGTGGGAGGTCCTCGACGAGTTCGGAGCCGACGCCTTCCGCTGGTACCTGTTCACCGCGCAGCAGCCCTGGGCCGGATACCGCTTCTCCACCGAGGCGATCTCGGAGGCGCTGCGGAGCTTCCTGCTCACCCTCTGGAACACGTACTCGTTCTGGGTGCTCTACGCCAACGCCGAGGGAATCGACGCCGCGACGCCGTCGGCCCCGCCCGAGAACCCGACCGACCTGGACCGGTGGGCCCTCTCTCGCCTTCAGGCGACGATCGAACGGGTCGCGGTCCTGATGGACGACTTCGACTGCACGACCGCCGGCCGCGAGATCGCCGCCCTGGTCGAGGAGCTCTCCAACTGGTACGTGCGTCTCTCCCGCCGCCGGTTCTGGGAGGGCGACGAGGCCGCCTTCGCCACGCTCCGCCACTGCCTGGTCGAGATCGCGGCCCTGCTGGCCCCCTTCACCCCCTTCATCGCCGAGGAGATCCACACCAACCTGGCCGGCGGCGCCGGGGGCGAGTTCGGGGAGATGCCCGACTCGGTCCACCTGCGCGACTTCCCGGCCCCCGATCCGACCCTCCGCGACGAAGCGCTGGAAGCGGCGATGGCCGCGACCCGGCAGACGGTCGAGCTCGGCCGCGCCAGCCGGGCCCAGGCCAAGGCCAAGGTCCGCCAGCCGCTCGCCCGCGCGGTCGTGGTCGCCACCGACGCCGAGCGTGAGGCGATCGCCTCCCAGGCGGAGCTGATCAAGTCCGAGCTGAACGTGAAGGAGCTCGAGTTCGTGACCGACCAGTCGGACCTCGTCAGCTACTCCGTCAAGCCCAACTACCGCACCCTCGGACCGCGCTTCGGCAAGTCGATGCCGCAGCTCGCGGCGGCTGTGGCCGGGCTCGACCCCGAGCATGTCGCCGCCACCGTCGAAGCGGGCGGCGAAGTCGGGGTGAGCATCGAGGGCAAGGACCACACGCTCGGTCCCGACGACCTGCTGCTCTCGATGGAGCCGCTCGAGGGTTACCAGGTGGAATCGGAGTCGGGCCACGCCGTCGCGCTCGCCCTTGAGCTCGACGACGAGCTGATCCGCGAAGGCCTGGCCCGCGAGATCGTCCACGCCGTCCAGAACGCCCGCAAGAACGCCGGCCTGGACATCACCGACCGGATCGAGCTCGGCCTGGCCGGCGACGAGGACCTGCTCGCCGCCGCCCGAGCCCACGAGGGCTACCTCGCCGGCGAGGTCCTGGCCCGAGCCGTCGCCTTCGGCGAGGCCGGACCCGGCAGCCCAACCGTCACGATCGACGGCCACGAGCTGGCGATCAGCGTCACCCGCGCCGCCTGACGGACGCCGTCGACGGCGCTCTCAGGCCGGGATCAACCGCCGAGGTCGGACGGCATCGCCTGCGGGCCGTCCGGGTACATGAAGGTGAGCAGCTCTTCGTCCATCGTCGTCGTGTCGGCCTGCTCCTTCGGAGCACCGACCACCAGCCAAAGCTGATCTTGGTCGGTGTCGTTGAACGGTTGACGGATGGTGTCCGCCTCGACCAGGACCGAGTCGAGCGGATCCAGTTCCAGGAGCTCTTCACCGATCCGGAGCTTGCCCCGGCCCTCCAAGAGGACGTAGAGCTCTTCGGTGGTGCGGTGGCGGTGGCGAGTCGAAGCCTGGCCGGGCTCGATCCGCCACAGCCTGGCGCCGAGGGTTCCGGCGCCGAGCTGCTTGGCGAGGTCGGTGTTGAGCACCGACATCTGGTTCGACCGGCGCCAGAAGGCGTCGGCCGACCTCAGGACACGAAATCCCGGTGCAGATCCGTCGCCCATCTGGCTCCGGGGAAGCCCGCGTCTACTCGCGGGCTTCGCCGATGATGAAGTCGGACTTGCTGGACTCGTCGAACTTGACCCAGCAGTGCTCGGGGGCCGCTCCGGCGACCTCTACGAGCGCGTCCTCGATGCGCTTGGCGATCTCGGCCTTCTGCTCGTCGGAGCGTCCTTCGAACCAGTGGATGTGAACGAACGGCATTGCGTTCTCTCCAGCCGCCGGTTAGGCGAGGGCCGGTTCGAGCTCGGCCAGGAGCTTGCGCTTCGGCATCGCGCCGACGATCTTCTTGACCATCGCGCCGTCGCGGAAGAGGATCATCGTCGGGATCGAGAGCACCTCGTACTG
>JBEBXB010000038.1:0-12780 GCA_040391885.1 Conexibacter woesei
ACGGCAAAGGCAGGCTGAAGCGCGCGATCACGTTCTTCGTCGACGTGATGATGGGGATCCCCTCGATCGTCGCCGGCCTCTTCGCGTTCGCGCTGTTCGCCATGTTCATGGGCCCCGGGGTCCGGATGGGCGTGATGGGCTCGGTCGCGCTGGCGGTCCTGATGATCCCGATCGTGATCCGTTCCACCGAGGAGATGCTCAGGGTGGTTCCCGGCGCGCTTCGCGAAGCGTCATACGCGCTGGGCGTCCCGAAGTGGCTGACCGTGGTCAAGGTGGTCCTGCCGACCGCCCTGGCCGGCATCGTGACCGGCGTGATGCTCTCGATCGCCCGCGTGATCGGCGAGACGGCACCGCTTCTGATCACCACCGGCTCGATCAACTCGACCAACCTGAACCCGTTCGACGGACGCATGGCGAACCTGCCGGTCTTCGTCTACGAGGAGTACAAGTTTCCGGGGGTGCCGCCCGAGGCCTACATAGACCGCGCCTGGGCGGGCGCCCTGCTCTTGATTCTGATGGTGATGATTTTGTTCCTTGCCGCGCGGTTGATCGCGCGACGCTACGGAGTGGAGATCCGGCGATGACCATGACCAGCCAAGTGAAAACCGAGACAGCGAAGAAACCGAAGGAGAACGCCATGGTCAAGGCCCAGGCCAAGCGGATCGACACAGAGAACCTCAACATCTACTACGGCTCGTTCCTGGCCGTCAAGGACGTGAGCGTGACCATCGAGCCGAACAAGGTGACCGCCCTGATCGGATCCTCGGGATGTGGCAAGTCGACGTTCCTGCGCTCCCTCAACCGGATGCACGAGTTGATCGACGGGGCCCGGGTCGAGGGATCCGTGCGGCTCGACGGCGACGACATCTACGGCCCGGGCGTCGATCCGGTGCTGGTCCGGCGGCAGATCGGGATGGTGTTCCAGCAGCCCAACCCCTTCCCGACCATGTCGATCTACGAGAACACGGCGGCCGGGCTGAAGCTGAACAACAAGAAGATGAGCAAGTCCGAGATGGACCGGGTCGTCGAGAAGGCGTTGCGCGGTGCCCACCTCTGGGAAGAGGTCAAGGATCGCCTCGACAAGCCCGGCGGCGGACTCTCCGGTGGCCAGCAGCAGCGACTCTGCATCGCCCGGGCCACGGCGATCGAGCCCGAGGTCCTGCTCATGGACGAGCCCTGCTCGGCCCTGGACCCGATCGCGACGCTGGCGATCGAGGACCTGATCAACGAGCTGAAGCAGAAGTACACGATCGTGATCGTCACCCACAACATGCAGCAGGCCGCGCGGGCCAGCGACACGACCGGCTTCTTCAACATCGAACGGAGCGGAGACCCCGGGGTGCTGGTCGAGATCGACTCGACCGAGAAGATCTTCTCGAACCCGACGCTCAAGGAGACCGAGGACTACGTCAGCGGCCGCTTCGGTTGAGCGGCCCCGATGAGCCGGCCGGGGTCCCACTATCCGCAATACAGCCCCATCCGGGCGGGCTGTCAGAATCGGGTGGAACCCCTCATGCTCTGCGCCGCAATCGACATAGGCTCGAACACCACCAGGATCCTCGTTGCCGAGCCGATTGACGGTCAGTTGAAGAAGGTGATGGAGCAGCGCGCATACACCCGGATCGCCAAGTCGCGGACCGGTGACGGCGCCGTCGGGCCCGACAAGGTCGAGGAGGTCGCGGATGCGGTCGAGACCCAGGTCCGCCTCGCCCAGGAGCTGGGGGCAGAGTCCTTCCGCGCGGTGGCCACGGCTTCACTTCGGGAGGCGGCCAACGGGGCCGAGGTCGCGGCCATGATCAGCGATCGCTGCGGGATTCCGCTGGACATCGTCACCGAAGAAGAGGAGGGGCGACTCGCCTTCCTCGGCGCGACCAAGGCGCTCGGCCATCCCGTCGATGGTTGCGTGGCGGTGGTCGACGTCGGCGGTGGCTCGAGCGAGATCATCCACGGCACGGTCGCCAGCGGGGTCGAAGGGGTGCGGTCGTGGCCGGTCGGCTCCGGCGTGTTGGCCGATGAGCTGATCAGCTCCGATCCGCCGTCGGCATCCGAGATCCGGCGGATCCGAGACCAGGTCGAGGACATCTTCAGCGGTGTCGAGCTTGCGCCCGCCGATCAGGCGGTGGCGGTCGGGGGCACCGCGACTTCGCTCCGCAAGATCGTCGGTTCCCGACTCGAATACGAGACTTTGGAACGGGCGATGCGGCTGCTCTCCGGCGATACGGCGGCGGATCTCGGCCGCCAGTTCGAGCTTGATCCGGTCCGGGTGCGGATCCTGCCGACGGGGGTTCTGATCCTCGAGAAGATGGCCGAGCTTCTCGGCCAGTCCCTGCAGATCGGGAAGGGCGGGCTCCGGGAGGGAATCATCCTCGACATGTTGAACGGAGGGGTCGGCAGCCCTTCGCCGGTCCTTACGAGTTGATTTCTGACCGGTTGATTTCAGCCCGTCGTACAACCGCTGCCGCGAACTCACCGAGATAGGCTCCGCGACGATGCTTGAGGACCCCGGACCCGAGCCGGAAGAGGACGAGGAGATCCACGGGGACGGGCCGCCGGAGCCTATCTCGGTGGGTTCGGCGACGACCCGGGATCGCCCCGCGCCGTCCCCCGAGCACGCGGTCCCCGCCGACTCCATGGAGGGAAGGTTCCGGTTGGCCGCGGCGCGGGTGCTCGACGAACGGGCCGCCCAGCTGGTTCAGCAGGCCAAGGGTGCGCTCGATGTGTCCGAACCCGGTCCCGCCGGGACGCTCTGGCTCGGCGCCAGACGGATGAGGGCGGCGCTGGAGTTCTTCCGACCCTGCATCTCCAAGTCCGATTACCGGGCGAGCCGGGAGGAGGTGACCCGGTTGGGCCGCGCCGCCGGTGCCCGTCGGGACGTGGACGCGGTGATCTCCCTCTGCGAAGCGGTGGCAGCGGAGATGGGCCCGCTCGAAGCCGAGGGCGTGAACCGGGCAGTCGACCGCCTGCGCCGCAACCAAGCCGAGCTCAACCGCGACCTGGCGAGGCACATCCACGGCCGTCGGCTCCAGGCGTTCAAGGTCCGGACCGAGGACCTGGCCGGCTACGCGACGCGGGAGGTGGTCGGGGAGCGGGACGAAGCCGTCTCCCACCTGATCGAACCGCCCGAACCGGTGATCCGGCTCGTCAGCCGGCGGTTGGAGAGGCTGCGGGACCTCGCTCCCGCGGCTCTCGATCCCGAGAACGTCCGGGAGCACCACCGCATGCGCGTGGCGGCCGAACGGTTGAGATACGCCCTCGAGCTCTCGGCGGAAGCGCTCGGCAGCCAGGCCCACACCGCTCGCCGCGCGGCCCGAGGGCTGCAGGAGACCCTCGGGGACGTCCGCGACTGTGATCTCGTCGTCGATCCGATCCGATCGGCGATCGCCGAACTGGAGGAAGAGGACATAGCGGTCGTCCTGGACCGTGCTCGCGGCAGCCGAGACCTCGATCCCGTGCTCGTGCAGGCGGCCCCCAACCGGGCGGCGTACAGGGGCCCGGAGCTGGTTCTCGTCCATGCCGGCGCCCGCCGCCGGATGATGTTCGAGCGATTCCGCAGGCTCTGGCTGGAACAGTCCCGCCAAGGTGTCTGGGTTGCCCTGGAAACCGGTCTCAGGAAATAGGCTCCGGACATGACCCAGACCGCCGACCCTTCGCAGTTCTTCAACCGGGAGCTTTCCTGGCTCGACTTCAACCAGCGGGTCCTCGAGCTGGCCGAGGACGAATCCGTGCCGCTGCTAGAAAGGGTCAAGTTCTGCGCCATCTACGCGTCGAACCTCGATGAGTTCTTCATGGTCCGGGTGGCGGGCCTCTGGGACCAAGTCGACGCCGGCATCGATGCCCGTGGACCGGACGGCCTTTCGCCCCGAGAGCAGATCCAGGCCATCCGGAGCCGGTCGCTGGAGCTGGACCGCCGCCTCAACGCTGTCGTCCAGGACCGGATCCGTCCGGCCCTGGCCGGTCACGGGCTTCGGATCACCTCGCTCGACGACCTCACCGAAGACGAGCTGGACGAAGTCAACCGGCGCTTCGATCGTCAGGTGTTCCCGACCCTGACCCCGCTGGTGATCGGGCTGGGACGCCCCTTCCCGTACATCTCCAACCTTTCGCTCAGCCTCGCGGTGCTGCTGCGAGACCCAGAGACCCGAACCCAGGTGCTGGCCCGGATCAAGGTGCCGAAGGAGCTGCTCGGGCGGTTCCTCAACGTCGGCTCCGAGGATCAGCACATCCTGGTGCCGCTGGAGGAGGTGATCGCCGCCAACCTCGACCAGCTCTTCCCCGGGGTGGAGGTGATCGACCACGGTTACTTCCGGGTCACCCGGGACGCGGACTTCACAGTCAGCGACGAAGCGGACGATCTGCTGGAAGCGGTCCAGGAGGAGGTCCGGCGGCGCCGTTTCGGCGAGGTGGTGCGGCTCGAGGTCTCCGACCGCATGAACCCGGAGCTCCGTGACCAGCTCGTCGAAGTGCTCCACCTCCAGGAGAACGAGGTCTTCGAGATAGGGGGCCCACTGGACCTGACCGATCTCTGGGACGTCGTCAAGGTCCCGGGCTATCCGGAGCTTCGCGACGAGCCGTGGCATCCAGTGACCCAGCCGCGGCTGCAGGGCGACGACGGCGATCCGCCGGACATATTCGCCGCGATCCGCCAGCGCGACGTGTTGGTCCACCATCCCTACGACTCGTTCAGCACCTCGGTCGAGCGGCTGATCTCCCAGGCGGTCGGCGATCCCGACGTGCTCGCGATCAAGCAGACCGTGTACCGGACCAGCGACGACTCGCCGCTGGTCGCCTCCTTGATCCGGGCCTCGGAACGCGGCAAGCAGGTCGTCTGCATGCTCGAGCTCAAGGCTCGCTTCGACGAGGAGGCCAACATCGAGTGGGCGAAGCGGCTCGAGGAGGTGGGCGTGCACGTCGTCTACGGCATCCCCGGGATGAAGACCCACATCAAGGCTCTGCTGGTCGTCCGGCGGGAGGGCGACGAGGTCCGCAACTACGTCCACATCGGCACCGGCAACTACCACCCGACGACCGCCCGCCTCTACACGGACCTCGGACTGTTCACCGCCGACGAGGAGATCGCCGGCGACGTGTCGGAGATGTTCAACGTGCTCACCGGCTACTCCCGCCCGGCCGGTTACCGGCGGGTGCTCGTCTCCCCGAACTCGATGCGTTCGTCGATCCTCGAGGAGATCGAAGCGACGATCGCCGCCCATCGAGCCGGTCAGGAGGCGAGGATCCTGATGAAGATGAACTCCCTGGTCGACCGGGCTTGCATCGAGGCTCTCTACGCGGCTTCGCAGGCCGGGGTCGAGGTCGAGCTGAACGTGCGGGGGATCTGCTGCCTGCGGCCCGGGGTGCCGGGCCTCTCGGAGAACATCCGCGTCGTCTCGGTGGTGGGAAGGTTCCTCGAGCACTCCCGGATCTACTCCTTCCGACGCGGCACCGGATGGTCGGTGTTCATGGGTTCGGCGGACTTGATGCCCCGCAACCTCGACGCCCGGGTCGAGCTGGTGACGCCCGTCGACGACGAGATCGCCCGCGACCAGATCCTCGACATCCTCGAACGCTCTTTCGCCGACAACACCAACTCTTGGGTCCTCGACAGCTCCGGCAACTGGTCCCGGCTCAGCCCCGAGGGCGGGGAGCGGCGGAACGTGCAGGACGAGCTCCGGGAGCGGCACATGAGCCTGGCGGCAACCGTCTCACCTCAGATCGCCGGTTGACGGTGGAGGCGCGACCGACCCCGCGCCGGGGTCGAACGCCTTTCATTTGGTAGGTTGGCTCCCCTTCCATGCGCTTCTCGCTCCTGCCACGCGACCGGACTTTCTTCGACCTCTTCATCGAAGCCGGTCAGAACACACTCCGCGCCGCGGGCATGCTCAACGAGATGATGGGCAGCTGGCCCGACGACAACGGGCTGGGCCGCGAGATCCTGATCACCGAGCAGGAGGGTGACCGGATCACCCACGACATCATCCGCCGGCTGAACACGACCTTCGTCACCCCGATCGACCGGGAAGACATCTACGGCCTGGCGACCAAGCTCGACGACGTGGTCGACTACATCGAAGAGGCAGCCGACTTCTTGGCGCTCTACCAGATCGAGGCTCCGATGGAGCAGGCTCAGGCCCTGACCCGGATCCTGGTGGATTGCTGCGAGCAGCTGGCTCTTGGCCTGGAGAACCTGCCTTCGTTCCGTGATCTCGACAAGTACTGGATCGAGATCCACCGGCTCGAGAACGACGGGGATCGGGTCTCGCGTGACGCTGTCGCCTCTCTTTTCTCCAACGGGATCGACCCGATGGTCGTGATCCGGTGGAAGGACATGTTCGCGGTGCTCGAGAAGGCGATCGACGCCACCGAGACCGCGGCGCACATCCTCGAGGGCATCGTCATCAAGAACAGCTGACCTCGTGGACGTCCACCTGATCCTGGTCATCGTCATCGTCGCGGCGCTGGCATTCGACTACACCAACGGCTTCCACGACACCGCCAACGTCGTCGCCACCTCGATCTCGACCGGGGCCGCCTCACCTAAGGCGGCGGTCGCCTTCGCCGCGATCCTCAACTTCATCGGCGCCTTCATTTCGATCGAGGTAGCGACGACGATCGCCAAGGATGTGATCGACCCGCAGGCCATCGCGGGCAACAACTCCCTCAACGTGGTCTATGCCGGGTTGATGGGGGCGATCGCCTGGAACCTGATCACCTGGTACTTCGGGCTTCCCTCTTCGAGCTCCCACGCGCTGATCGGCGGTCTCGTCGGTGCGGCGGTGGCCGCGGTCGGAACCGGAGCCGTGGAAACGGCGGGGCTGGTCGGCAAGGTCCTGATCCCCGCGATCGTCGCGCCGATCCTCGCCTTCCTCGTCGCCGGAGCCGCGATCGCGATCTGTTACCGAATCGTCGGCAAGCTCCGGCCCGGTCCGGTCACGCGCGGGTACCGCTACGGGCAGATCGTGTCCGGCGGGCTGCTGGCGCTGGCCCACGGAACCAACGACGCGCAGAAGACGATGGGCGTGATCACCCTTGCCCTGATCGCCGACGGTGCGCTCAGCGCCGGCAGCGACCCGCCGATCTGGGTGATCATCTCGGCCGCCACCGCGATCGCGCTCGGCACCTACAGCGGCGGCTGGCGGATCATCAAGACGACCGGCACCAAGATCATCAAGATGGATTCCGCCCAGGGGTTCTCGGCCCAGGGAGCCGGTGCGGCCGTGATCATGGCGTCCTCCCACTTCGGCTTCCCGCTTTCGACCACGCACGTGATCAACGGCGGGGTCATGGGCGCCGGCATCGCGAAACGGCTGTCCGCGGTTCGTTGGGGCGTGGCCGGCAACATCGTCGGTGCCTGGGTCCTGACGCTGCCCGCGGCCGCCGCGATCGGCGCGTTCACCTACGGAGTCACCGTGGTCACCGGCGGTGGCGCCGTCGGTCCGGTAGCCATCAGCGTGATCTCGCTCGTGGCGATCGCCGCCGCATTCGTGCGCCGGGCCCGGACGGGTGCCCCGTCGGCCGATGGCACCGGGGCCATGGTCACCGACGACGCGGTCTCGTTGATCGTCGAGGACGGCGAGGTGATGACGGTCGACGGCAAGCCCGTGACGACCGCCGGCGTCGTCGGTTCCCCGGACGAGTTGGACCGGGACGGGTAGCATCGGATCATGTTTGGCGTGCTGGTTTCCATTGACGATCTCCTGATGAGCGTGGCCGCGTCCGTGGTCGCCGCGATCGCGGTCACGATCGTGGTCTCGCTCGCTATCTGGGGCACCACCAAGTACGTGGACTATCACGGCGAGGGGCGGGAGACGGCGGCCGCGATGGCACTTGGTGTCGGCGGTCTCGGCTTGGTCCTGACCGTGGCCATCGTCATCACCGGCATCGCGCTGATGGTCGCCGGGTAGGGAAGGTGGCGCCGTGAAGGCCACCCGGAACATCGCGATCGTCGCCCTGCTGGCCCTGGGCGTGGCGTTCCTTCCCAACGGCGGCAGCGTCGCCGACGCGGTTCTGACGGCGATCACGATGGGCTTCCTCGCGGCCATCGCGTGGACGGTCTCGCGCCTTGCCCTGTCCCGTCAGTTGACGCTTCTCACCCTGCCCGACTCCCGGCGCGCGGTCCTTTACTCGGGGGTGGGCCTGATCGTCTTGATGATCGCCGGAACCGGGACCATGTTCGACACCGGACTCGGAACGCTCGCGTGGCTGGCGCTGGTCGGTTCCGGTGCGGTCGCGATCTGGCTGGTCCTCTCGGAGGCCCGGGACTACTGAACCGGCGAATCCTCTCCTGGAACCTCTACCACGGCCGGGACTTCCCACCGGGGCTGGAGGGGAGCGGGTTCCGCTGGCGGGTGCTCGGCCGCCCGATCGTCGGGGACGACCACGTGTTGTTGAACCGGGATCTGTTCCACGAGTTCGCCGCGTTCCTGGCAGCGGCGGAGTGGGATGCCGCCCTGCTTCAGGAGGTTCCGCCGCGATGGGCTCGCAGGCTCGCCGAGGCAACCGGCTCGGATGGCCGGGCCTCGCTGACCTCTCGCAACTGGATGCGACCGTTCACCTTCGTCGCGGCGCGGTCGAGGCCCCACCTCCCCGGCAGCTGGGAGGGCGGCTCGAATCTGATCCTGGTCCGCCGTGACCGTCCTGGCGCGGCGGTGGTCGAACACCGTCGGGCGACGCTGACCTGGCGCCCGGAGCGTCGGGTGGTCTCGCTGGTGCGGCTCGACGGAGGGCTCTGCCTGGCCAATCTCCACGCCAGCACCGGCAGGGCGGCCGCTGCCGACGTGATGCGGGCGGCGGAGCTCGCGGTCGGCTGGGCCGGTGAGGATCCGCTGGTCCTCGGCGGAGATTTCAATGCCCGTCCCGCTCGCAGCGACGTCTTCTCCCGTTTGGAATCGGACTACGGCCTGAGCGGTGCCGCCGCCGCGGACTCCATCGATCACCTCTTGGTTCGGGGTGCAGAGTCATTCGAACCGGGGACGGCCTGGCCACCGGCCCGTCGCGATGTGCCGGACGCCGGTTCGGAGTCTCTGATCCGGCTTTCCGATCATCCACCCGTGCTCGGGCGTGTCGTCACACCCGGGTAGGGGTCCCGTCGCAGAATTGTTGCGGTCTGAGAGCCACGTGTGAGGAATTTTCCGGCACGGTCGGAGGATGCTTCGACGGGCGAAAAAAGATGAGCGGGGATCGGTCTCGCTTGAGTTGATCGGCGCCTTGCCGATCGTCCTGCTCACCGTGTTGATCGCAGCCCAGATCGGGATGTTCGGCCATGCCCTCTGGTCGGCGGGGATCGCCGCCCGGGCCGGGGCGAGGGCGGTGCTCACCGGCAAGGAGGCCCGGGGAGCGGCCGAACGGTCCCTGCCAGCCTCGTTGCGGGACGGTTTGAAGGTCACCGATCGCGACGGGGTGCGGGTCGGGGTGCGGATCCCCCGGCTGCTGCCGGTGCTGCCGGAAGCCCACGTCTACGGTTCGAGCTCGCTGGGGCAGAGGTGAGGCCGTCCTCCGGACAGGCGAGCGTGGAGGCGGTGGCGGGAATCGCGGCCCTCGTCCTGACCGGGATGCTCTGCCTGCAGCTTCTGGCGGCGGGCTACGCGATGACGCTGGCCGACGGTGCGGCGGAGGCCGGCGTGATCGCCGTGATCAGAGGGGAACCGGTCGAACCTGCCGTCCGTGAGGCCCTGCCTGGATGGGCCCGCTCCCGGATCGACGTGAAGCGGACGGGAGGCACGGTCACGGTGCGCCTGCGGCCGCCTTCGCCATTCGCCACCATCTCCGACCGTCTGACGGTTTCCTCCGCGGCCTCCGGGAGGCCGGGATGAACGGATCACACGGAACGACCGGGACGCCCCGGACGACCGGCACGATCGCGACGATAGTCACGGGGATGCCCGGGGTCGGTGGGCTGGCCGAACTGGCGGCCGTCATGGCCTGTCGTCGCCAGGAGTGGGCGGGTCCGGGATCCACCGCCATCGTGATCGAGCTCGACCGTTCCCGGCCCCGGGTGGCGACCGTCGTCGCCACTTCGGCCGCCAAGGATCTCGAGCAGCGTCTGCGGGGCGCCGGGACGCTGCCGGACGATGTGAGTGTGAGCGCTCGGGGGCGGATCGTGTTCGCTTCGATCGGCCCCGCCAGGACGGGCTCCGGCGATGGGCGGGATCAATCCGAAAGACGCGATCGCGTCGGGCAGCCCGATGCCGAAGAATCCGGGTCTTTGGAGGCGCTGCTCGACCTCTTGCCGGAGGACCTGCCGCGCGTGGTGCTCGTTCCGGCAGGTTGCTTCCGGGAGGTGCTCGAGCTGGAGGGAGTCGTGTGGGACGAGGTCCTGATTCGATCCGACTCGACAGACGAGCCGGAGGCCACCGACACCGACCCCGACGGCGCCACCGATCCGTTGGTCACCCTGGCGGCGGAGGAAGCTCGGGAGCACGCTGGTCGGGTGGAGATCGTGACCCGGACCCCGGGGTGGTTACGGGGTCGGATCGCGCTGGCCGGAAGGTCCACGGTGGGGTCGCGGACCGGGGAGGAGGGTCAGGCGACGCCCCTCGTCTTGGGTGGTGTTTTCGTGCTCGTTCTCGGCGCCGTCGCGCTGGTCGCACTCGGCGGAGCGATCACCGGCAAGGCGCGCGGCCAGCGAACCGCCGATCTCTCGGCGCTCTCCGCGGCGCGGTCGATGAAGGACGACCTGCCCAGGCTGATGGCGCCCTCGCACCTCCCGAACGGAGCGCCGAACCCCTACCACATGCCGAAGCCCATCTACCTGTCTCGGGCCCGCTTTGCCGCCGTGCGCGTGGCGGCCACGAACGGCGCTTCGCCTCTCGGGGTCTCGGTGAGGTTTCCGGATCGGGCATCCTGGGCACCGGTCCGGGCCCGGGTGGCGGTCGGTGTGGTGGTCAAGCATGGGAAACGCGGGGCCGCTCATCGCGCGCCCTCGGTCTGGGCGGAGGCCCGGGTCGCCGCGCCGGTCACGATGGGTTCGGTGCCGGCAGTGGCGTCCGGCGGCGGCTACTCCGGTCCGCTGGCGGAGCGTCAGGGCAAGGGGATGCGGCCGGATGTCGCCGTCGCGTTCGATGCGATGGCTGCCGCCGCGGGAGCGGCGGGAGTGGTCCTGGCGATCAACTCGGCGTTCCGCTCGGATGCCGAGCAGGCGGTCCTCTTTGCCGCCAACCCCAACCCGACGATGGTCGCCCGCCCGGGAACGTCGCTTCACCGGTGCGGCACCGAGCTCGATCTCGGCCCTCCCTCGGCCTACGGCTGGTTGGCGGCGAATGCCGGCCGGTTCGGGTTCATTCAGCGCTACGCTTGGGAAAGTTGGCATTTCGGCTACACGAGTGGCCCGGCGCCCTGTTCGGGGGCCGGAGACAGGGTCGCCGTCGGCGGTCCCGGAAGGAGCCGTGAGGGCGGGGCATCCGCGGGCGGCGGGGGCACCGGTCACGGGGCACGCGGGGGCGGTGGCCGCGGTGACCGTTCTCAGGCCCTGCCGAACTCGCTGCCCTCGTTCGTTCCGGCCCGGTATCGGAAGGCGATCCTACGGTCGGCGATGAAGTGGAACGTCTCGGCGGCATTGCTCGCCGCTCAGCTCTACGCCGAGTCCGGTTTCGACCCCGGTGTGGTCTCGTCCGCCGGGGCGATGGGGATCGCCCAGTTCATGTCCGGCACCGCGGCCACCTACGGACTGCGCGACCCGTTCGATCCCGACGCCGCGATCGATGCCCAGGGTCACCTGATGAGCGACCTGCTGAAGCAGTTCGGCTCTCCCGCGCTAGCGCTCGCCGCCTACAACGCCGGCCCCGGCGCGGTCTCCCCGTGCAATTGCATCCCGCCCTACGCGGAGACGCAGGCCTACGTCGCCAAGATCCTCGCGATGCTTGGCGGGGCTGGCGCGATCGCCCCGATGCCGATGGAGATCGAACTGGTCAAGTGAGGCCGGAAGTGAGGCCGGGTCAGGGTCAGGTCAGGGACGGACAACTGCTTCCCGCTGTTGACGGCCGGCGATGAGGCAGGGCGGCCCGGGACCGAAGCCGGGTTGACTCGGTTTAGGGTTCCGGCATGGAAACACTTGAGATCACCGGGCCGGATGAGATCGACGACCTGATCGGCTGCGAAGTCGGACCCACGGGGTGGCGCGAGGTCACACAGGAAATGATCGACGCCTTCGCTCGACTGACCGGTGACCACCAATGGATCCATGTCGACGTCGATCGCGCCAAGGCGGAAAGCCCGTTCGGGGCGACCATCGCGCACGGCAATCTCACCCTCTCGCTGATCGACGGGTTCCGTGACCAGCTGATCACCGTCACCGGATTCAAGCTGGGCGTCAACTACGGCTGGAACCGGGTCCGGTTTCCCTCGCCGGTGATCACCGGCTCACGCGTGAGGGCACGAGCCCAGTTGGTCGAAGTCGGTGATGCCGGGAACGGCTGGCTCCAGTGCGTTACCCGGTTCACCGTCGAGATCGAAGCGAAAGGCGGCGGACCGGCCGAGAAGCCCTGCTGCGTCGCCGACAGCGTCACCCGCCTCCTACAAGCCTGACTAACGCCCAAGGATCACCCCACCCGGGACGGTATCCGCCCGCCGGACGAACGCCAAGGATCGCCCCACCCGGGGCGGGATTCAAGGATCGCCCCGCCCGGGGCGGAATTCGCCCTTCGAAGTGGGTCGGGTCCACCGCTCCTAGGGGGGAATCCCACCCGCCCGGAATGGGTGGCTGGAGGTAACGCAACTCTTGCTCCCTATAGGGGCAAAAGTTGCGTTACCTCCGCGGCGGCGGGGTCAGGGCCGAGGCAGGGCCGGCGG
>JBEBXB010000039.1:0-12712 GCA_040391885.1 Conexibacter woesei
TCCTCTTCGTCCTCTTCTTCGACCTGATGATCGTGCCCTTCTACTTCCTGTTCGGCATCTGGGGCAAGGATCGCGAGGGAGTCAAGGCCTCCGCCGCGGTGCTGAAGATGATCATCTTCACGCTGATCGGCTCACTGCTGATGCTGGTCGGCGCGATCGCCGCCGGCGTGATCGCGGCCGACGGCGGTCAGCTCACCTTCTCGATCGCCGAGATCACCGCGAAGGGGTTGCCGGAGGGCTCGCAGAACTGGATCTTCTGGTTCTTCGCCGCTGCCTTCTTGGTGAAGATGCCGGCCTTCCCGCTTCACGGGTGGATGCCCGACGCATATCGGGCGGCACCGTTGCCGGCCCTGGCGGTCTTCTCCGCTGTTCTCTCCAAGGTCGGTGCCTACGGCTTCCTGCGGGTCGTCCTGCCGATGATGCCGGACGCGACCGAGCTCTTCCAGACGACGATGCTGATCCTCGCGGTCGCCGCCGTGATCTACGGCTCGGCGATGGCATTCACGAAGCTCGACCTGCGGCTGATCCTCGGGTTCTCCTCGGTGGCGCAGCTCGGCTTCATAACTGCCGGCATCTTCGCGCTCGACGATTCCGGAGCGCAGGGTGCGGTGCTCCAGATGGTCAACCACGGCTTGGTCGTGGTCCCGGCCTTCCTGATCGTCGCCATGATCGCCGAGCGGACCGGGTCCGAGGAGATCGGCTCGATGGGCGGGCTCGCCAAACGGGCGCCGGTATTCGCGGCGATCTTCCTGATCGTGACCATGGCGACCCTCGCCCTGCCGGCCTCGGCCAACTTCATCGGCGAGTTCTACATCCTCAACGGCATCTACGCCCACAGCGCGGCCCTGGCGATCGTCGCCGCCTCCGGCGTCGCCCTCGCCGCCTTCTACGCGCTGCGGATGTACCAGCGGACCATGCATAACCCGTTGCCCGACGGCGCCGACTCCCGGGAGATATCGCTGCGCGACGCGGTCGCCGTGGTGCCCCTGGTGCTTTGCGTCGTGGTGCTCTCCTTCTGCCCGCAGCTAATCCTCGGCAGTTCCGAGCCTGCGGTCGAACACACCGTGAACGTGACCCTGGAGGGCGCAAAGTGATCTTCAACGCCCCCGACATGGACTACGCCGGCCTCTCGCCGGTGATCGCCATGACGACCGGCCTGGTTCTCGTCGTGCTGGCCGCCGTCTTCGAGCCGGTCAAACGGTTCGGACCGGTTCTGGCCCTGCTCACGCTCGCCACCGCCGCCGGACTGATGATCTGGCAGTGGGACAACCCGGCGGAGCTGGTCGCCGGGCAGCTCCGCATCGACGGGCTGGCGATAACCCTTTCGCTCTTTGCGCTGATCTCGGCCGCGGTCGCGGTGCTGCTGTCGATCGGGGATCCGGCCGAGGAACAGGCGGGGCGGCCCGACTATCTGGCGCTGCTGCTCGGTTCCGTGCTCGGCATGGTGATCCTCGCCCAGGCGACCAGCCTGCTCAGCTTCTTCATCGGGCTCGAGTTGCTTTCGATCCCGCTCTACGCCCTCTGCGGCACCAACATGCGACGTCGCGAATCGCTCGAGTCCGGGTTCAAGTACCTGATCATGGGCTCGCTCGGCTCGGCCACCCTCCTGTACGGGATGGCGCTGCTCTACGGCGCCTCCGGCGCGACCGAGTTCTCGGCGATCGCCGAGGGTCTGAGTGCCGGTGACGGGATGCTCAGCGACCCGCTCACCCTGGTCGGGGTCGGCCTGGTCGCCGTGGGACTCGCCTTCAAGGTCTCGATCGCGCCGTTCCACCAGTGGACCCCGGACGTCTACCAGGGGGCTCCCACCCCGATCACCGCCTTCATGGCGGTCGCGACGAAGGCCGCTGCCTTCGCCATCTTCATCCGGTTCTTCCTGGTCGCCCTGGAGCCTCTGGCCGACGAGTGGGACGTGATGCTCGCCGCCCTCGCCGCGATCTCGATCGTGGTCGGCAACGTCGGTGCCCTGGCCCAGACCTCGCTGAAGCGGATGCTGGGCTACTCCGGCGTCGCCCAGGCGGGGTACATGCTCGCGGGCATCGTCGTCGTCAGCCAAGCCGGCATCGACGCCATCGTCTTCTACATGGGTGCCTACCTCGCGATGAACCTGGCTGCCTTCGCGGTTCTGGTGGCCCACGAGCGTCGGAACGATTTCTCCGACGAGATCTCCACCTTGCGTGGACTCGGCCGCAGCAATCCCGTCCTGGCGTGGCCGTTGACGATCGCGATGTTGGCGCTGGCCGGCCTGCCGCCGACCGCCGGCTTCATCGGCAAGCTCTATCTGATGCAGGCTCTGATCGAGGCCGATTGGACCTGGCTCGCCGTGATGATCGCAATCGGCTCCATGATCTCCCTCGGCTACTACCTGCGGGTCGTCGCCGCCGTCTGGATGAGCCCCGAAGGCGAACCGGAGACTGCCCGCAAGGGTGCCGGCCCCTGGTATCTGGTCGGACCGGCCCTGCTAGCGATGGCGGCGACGGTCTTCTTCGGCATCATCCCGCAGCCGCTCGTCGAGTTCGCCCAGCACGCGGGCAACGCGATCGCGACACTGGTCTGAGCCGGTCCGCCGGGTGGACACCGGCCGCCACCGGTATCCCCGTGTGGTCGCCGGCCCGCCGTCGCGTCGGCCCGTCTCGCCGTCGCCTCTCTAGGGTCTGATCCGTGCTTTGGATCACCCTGACGATCGTTGTCGCGGTGCTGGCCGGCATCCTGGCCGAGCGTCGTTGGCCTGAGAAGGTCGGCCACGCCTCCCGCCAGTCGCTGCTGGTGGTGCTGTTCGCGGTGATCCCGCCGATCATCTTCTTCAACCTCGCCCATGCCGAGTTCGGGGCCGGCACCGGGATCGGCCTGGCGCTGGGGTTGGTCAGCGTGATCCTGGTCGGGCTCGCCGGCTGGGTGATCGCCGTCCCGCTCCTCGGCCTGCCCCGCCCGGTCGCCGGCGCGGTGATCTGCTGCGTGCTCACCTCGAATACGGGCTATCTGGGCTACCCGATGGTCCTGACCCTGATGGGCGGCGACGACCTCACCCAGGGTGTCGTGTACGACGTGGTGGTGAGCGGCAGCGCGTTGATGCTCTTCGCCTTCGGGGTGGGGGCGGCCTTCGGGAACAGGGCCGGTGAAGGGTTCCGCCAGCGCGCCAAGGCCTTCTTCCTGAAGAACCCGTTGCTCTACGCCGGTGTGCTCGGGGTGCTCGCCCCGCACTGGATGGCCCCGCAGGTGGCGGTCGACATCTCCTGGGGCCTCGTGATGCTGATCCTGCCGGTCGGCTTCTTCGCGGTCGGCGCGGTCCTCGCCGAAGAGGAGCGGATCGGCGCGATCACCTTCCCGCCGAAGCTGCACAAGCCGGTCGCCGGGGTGATCTTCGCCCGGCTGCTGCTCTCGCCGGCCCTCTTGATCGTGCTTTCGATGCCGTTCACCGGAATCCCGCGTTCGTACTACCTGATGGCGGCCATGCCGACCGGCCTCAACTCGATGATCGTCGGCCACGCCTACGGGCTGGACCTCCGCACGACCGCCGAAGCGCTCGTGTACACGACCGCGATCGTCATTTTCGGTGCGGGCGTCTGGGCGCTCGTGGGCTGACCGTCCCACCGCTGGGGCGATCCACCTTGATGTGCACGGTCGATCGCCCCAGCGATGGGGGACGGCACCGCATCGAGACGTGGCGGGAACGGTTCTGGCAGCATGTCGCCAATGCTTCACCACGTCGCCATGGAGGTGCGCCCGGGAGATGCCGAAGCCGACGGTCGTTTCTGGTCAGCGGTCGGATTCGTCGAGGTTCCTGTCCCGGAGGCATTGGGGGAGGGCTACATCTGGTTCGAGCGGTCCGGGACTCAGATCCACCTGATGCCTCATCCCACGCCGGTGATTCCGTCGCGGGGTCACGTCGCCGTCGTCGCGCCCGAGTTCGAGGACACCCTCGCCCGGGTCCGTAGCGCCGGTTTCGAGGTGGAGGAGCGAAGGCAGCTCTGGGGCGCTCGCCGAGCCAAGGTCGTGCTGCCCAGCGGGCACACCGTCGAGTTGATGGCCTCCCCGCCGAGCCCTGCCCAGGAGGTCGGGCGATGATCCGCAAAGCATTTGTCGCTCTGTCTGCGACGGTTCTCGTTGCGGCAGCAGGCCTGTCGGCCGGTACGGCTTTCGCGGCCAACGCCATCCCCGGACCGCGCGCCGGCGACGAAACGCCGGTCGTGGTGATCGTGCTCGACGAGCTGCCGACCACGTCGCTACTGCGGCCGGACGAGCGAATCGACGCCAACCGCTTCCCGGCGATCGCGGGATTCGCGAACGGTGCCACCTGGTACCGGGACAACACTGCGGCCGGCGACTTCACCGCCTGGGCGATTCCACCGATCTTCACCGGCAACCTGACAAACCAGCGCGTCCTGCCGACCGCCGCCGCCCAGCCTGGCAACATCTTCAATCTCCTCGGGCCCGGCCGCCGAGTCCACGTGAAGGAGGACTTGACCGAGCTCTGCAACCGTCGTATCTGCCCAGACGGCAGCCAGGGCGGGGCCGAGGGCGTGACCCTCGCCAACGAGTTCATCAAGGCCAAGTTCGGCAACATGGACGTGGCGTCGGTGAAACGCTGGACCAAGGGCATCCCGGCCGGTGGGAGCACCCTTTCGGTGATCCACCTCACCTTGCCTCACCAGCCCCACCGGTTCACGCCCGACGGTCTGATCTATCCCGGAGGACCGCTCGGGTTCACCCAGGGCGGCGGGGTCAAGGGCTGGTCCGTGCCGGAACCCGGAATCGCGCTGGTCCAACAGCGCCACCTGCTCCAACTCGGATACACGGACCGCCTCGTCGGCCGGATGCTCGGGCGGGTACGGGCGAACGGCGATTTCAACCGAGCCATGATCGTGCTCACCGCCGACCACGGATTCGCCTTCGACGCCGACAAGTCACGGCGGGACTCGGCCCCGGACAACCTCGCCGGAACCGTGAACCCCCCGTTGATAGTCAAGTACCCCGGTCAGAAGACGGGCGAGATCTCCACCGCCGCGACCCAGTCGATCGACATCGTCCCCACGATCACGAGGCAGCTCGGGGTCGAGAACCCCTATCCGACGATGGGGGTTCCCCTGGGAGAGGCGGATGACGACCGGGTGATGACCGTCTCCAAGGACTCGATGAAGCAGATCTCGGCGACGGCGGGCGAGATCCGAAGTCAGCGAAAGCGGATCCTCGCGCTTCAGACGAAGCGCCTCGGGGCCGGGGGGCTCTGGACTCTGGGGCCGCGCCCAAGCCTGATCGGGACACGGCCGGGCAAGGGGGCGATGGCGGCCGGGGCGACGGTGAGGATCGACGACCCGGTCCGCCTCACCAAGGTCCGCCCCGCTTCCGGCAAGGTGCCGGCGCTGGTCTCTGCGGTCGTTCGCGGGATCCGGCCGGGGAAGAAGGTCGCGATCGTATTGAACGGCAAGGTCCGGGCCACCACACGGACGTTCCGCCACGCCGGGGCGGTCCGATTCGGGGCGATGCTGCCCCCGTCCAAGATGAAGAAGGGCAGCAACTCCGTCTCCGTCCGGGTGGTCCGTGGGAACCGGCTTCTCCGGCTCAAACGGCTCTCCTGAGGGGTCTACATAATTCGTTGGGACGGGCTTCCGACGAGCCTGTTAGGTTCGGTCCGTGCGCTATCCCGTCGAGAGTTTCACCCCGTCCGAGCAGGAACTGCTCGCCCCGTACTTCACCAACCTCGACCGGCCGGTATTCGCCCTGACGAACCTGCCCGAGACGGTCAAGGGAGCGCTCTTCGCGCGGTATTCCCGCTACGGCGGAACGCTTCGGCGCCTCTATCTCGAGGAGTTCGCCGCCGACGCCGCCGATGGTGCGCGTCCCTTCGACGGCGAGGAAGGCCAGCGCGCGGCACGGCTCTACGAAAGCGTCTTCGTCGGCTTCGGCGATGACTCGATCGCCCAACTCGGTGGTGCCCACGTGGCCTGCGAATGGGTGTCGAACATCCTGACCAAGGTTCTCCAGCGGGGCCGGCTGGCGGCCTACCTGGAGCAGTCGACCCGCTACATCCCGTACGACGAGCCGATGCCTGGGGGTGGCTACCGCTACCACCACGGCGATGCGCTCGGCCAGCAGTTCCAAACTTCGATGGACGAGATCTTCTCCATCTACTCGGATTCTCTGAAGATGGTGGAGTCATGGGCGGCCGAACGTTGGCCCCGCGGCGACGACGAACCGGAGGGTCCGTGGAGGCGATCGATCCGTGCCAAGGCGCTGGACCTTCTGCGGGGCCTGCTCCCCGCGGCGACGCTCAGCCATGTCGGCGTCTACGCCTCCGGTCAGGCCTGGGAGCAGCTCCTGTTCCGGTTGATGGCATCTCCGCTGCCGGAGGCCCGTCAGTTCGGCGGCATGATCCTCGACGAGCTGAACCGGGTGATCCCGAGTTTCGTCTCCCGGGTCCAGCGACCGGACCGGGGAGGGGAGTGGATCACGTTTCTCGAGGAACGCCGTGAGACGACGGAGAGGTGGGTCTCCCGCCTCGGCCTCGATCGCCGAGCCGATCAAGGCGAAGGCCCCACCGTCGACCTTCTTCACGTCCACGGCAGCGAAGAGGACCTGCTCGCCGCTTGTCTGTTCGAGGAATCCGGCGCATCGGAGTCCGAGATCCGGGCCCGGGTCGGGCAACTCGGCGCCGACGAGCGAGCCGAGCTCTTCGCGGCGCTGATCGGGGAGCGGAAGAACCGCCGCCACCGGCCGGGGCGGGGCTTCGAATCGGTCTCCTACCGCTTCGAGATCGTCTCCGACTACGGCGCCTTCCGCGATCTTCAGCGGCATCGCATGCTGACCTGCCAGTGGCAGACCCTCACCCCGGACCTGGGGGCCGGTGTTCCCGACGAAGTGATCGAAGCCGGGGTGGGCGGTGAGTACGAACGGGCTTTGGAGATCTCCCAGAGGGAGTTCGAGCGTCTGCGCGAGGAAGGCCATGCCGATCTCGCGCCCTATGCGCTCTGCCTCGGCTACCGGATCCGTTACGTGCTCGACCTCAACGCCCGTGAAGCGATGCAGCTGATCGAGCTCCGGTCCGGCCGTGAGGGGCATCCGACCTACCGGGCGGTCGCGCAGGCGATGCACGACGGGATCGCCGCCGTCCACCCGACCGTGGCCGCCGCGATGACCCACATCGACACCTCCGCCGAGCCCCGCCTGGAACGGATGCTCTCCGAGATCCGCACCCACAAGAAGCTGCTCGCCGCCGGTCAGACATCGAAGGCGCCACCCGGCTTCTCCGAGCTGGGTTGATGAGCGTCAGGCTCCTGCCGGCCGTCATGCTCGCGCTCCTGGCCGGGGGCCTGATCGCAGCATGCGGGGCGACGGAGCCGGCTGTCTCCGAAGCGAAGGCCTCCCGGTGGCAGCCGAAGCCGACGACGGCGCCCTGGCAGTTCCAGCTGCAGGGCAAGGTGGACACCTCGATCGACGCCCCGGTCTACGAAGTGGACGGCTTCGACGTCAAGGCGAGGACGGTGGCCCGGCTGCACCGTCAGGGCCGCAAGGTGATCTGTTACATCGACGTCGGCAGCTGGGAGGTGTACCGCCCCGACGCCGCCCGTTTCCCGAAGTCGGTGATCGGCAAGAAGTACGAGGGCTACCCGGACGAACGTTGGCTGGACATCCGCCGGTTTCATCGGTTCGCGAAGCCTCTGAAAGCCAGGATCCGGATGTGTGCGCGCAAGGGATTCGACGGGTTGGAACCGGACAACGTCAACGGCTGGGAGAACCCGACCGGCTTCCCGATCACGGCCAGGCACCAGCTGCGCTTCAATCGGTGGATCGCCCGCCAGGCACACCGCCACGGTCTCGCGGTTGCCCTAAAGAACGACGGTCGACAGGCGAAGAAACTGGCTGGGCAGTTCGACTTCGCCGTGGTCGAACAGTGCTTCCAGTACCGCGAATGCGGCCAGTTTCGACCGTTCGTGCGTCAGGGCAAGGCGGTGTTCTCGGTCGAATACGAACGACCGAACCGCGCCTTTTGCACGAAGGCGGAGAAGATCCGCTTCAGTGCGATCGGCAAGGAATACGACTTGTACGCCCGGCCATGGCGACCGTGCCGGACCACATCCTGACCGAGCGACCGGCCTGAGCTCAGGCCAGCAGTCCGGCCAGCGAGTCGATTCGGTGCTCCGGGGTGATCGGGTCTTCGTCCCGGCTGACCGATGACTCGTTGCCGACGACGAGGATGCCGTCCAGCCCGGCCCGCTGGGCGCCGCCGACATCGGTGTCGAGGCGGTCTCCCACCATCGCCACCTTCGAGCCGGGCGGCAGGTCCAGCGCGTCGAGCCCGGCGTCGAAGATCGGCCTTGCCGGCTTGCCGGTGATGACCGCGGTCTGTCCGGAGGCGGTCTCGACCGCGGCGAGGATCGACCCGGTGCCCGGCCAGAGGCCATCCGGCATCGGCATCGTCGGGTCCCGTCCGGTCGCGGCGAACAGGGCCCCGGAGCGGGCGGCCATGGCGGTCGCCTTCAGCTCCCGGTAATCGAACCGGTCGTGCCCGGTGAGCAGCACCGCTTCCGCGCGCCGCCAATCGTCGGGATCGAGCAGCTCGAAACCGGCGTCGGCCACCTGGTCGTGGAACGATCGGGTGCCGGTGGCCAGCACGGCCGCCCCGGCCTCCAGCCGCTCCCGGGCCAGCCCGATCAACGTGCGGCCGGCGGTGATCATCTGATCTTCCCCGGCCGGCACCCCTGCATCACGCAGAAGGGCGGCCTGCCGGGCCGGCGACAGCCGCGGGCTGTTCGTCACGAAGGCGTACTTCTTGCCAGATGCGGCGAGAGAAGAGATCGTCTCTGCGGCTCCCGGGATCAGTTCATGACCCAACCAGACGACCCCGTCGAGGTCGATCAGGAAGCCATCGTAGGAATCGGCGAGAGACACGCCCCACAGGCTAGTCCGACGAGTCTGAATAGGGTTGGTCCCATGAAGACCCGCTCCGCAGCATCCAAGCAGTCGCGGTCTGTGAAGGTGCTGGTCGCCGGGGGGACGATCTCGATGACCGGCGAGTCGGGGGCATCGCCCGACCTGGATGCCGACGCGCTCCTCGGAGCGATCCCCTCCACCCTCGACTTGCCGGACCTCACCTCCGAGACCGTCATGAACCTGCCGAGCGCCCATCTGAGCCTCGCCGACCAGCTGGAGATATGCCGGCGAGCGCGGGACGCGGCCAGGCGCGGAATCGGCGTGGTCGTGACTCACGGCACCGACACGCTTGAGGAGACGGCGATGCTCTGCGACGTCCTGCATGACGCCGAGGCGCCGATCGTCTTCACCGGTGCGATCCGGCCGGCCTCCAGCCCCGGCGCGGACGGTCCCGCCAACCTGGTCGACGCGATCTCCGTGGCCGCGTCGGAGGCCGCCGCCGGGATGGGCGTGCTCGTCTGCTTCGGCGGCGAGATCCACCACGCGCGCGGTGCCCGCAAGACGGACACCACATCCCTGGTCGCTTTCTCCTCTCCTCAGACCGGGCCCCTCGGCCGGGTCACCGAGGGCCATCCGACGATCTGGTCGCAAATCCCGCGGAACCCCTCGCTCGACCCACCCGTTCTCTCCGGCCGGGTCCTGGTCATCCCGACAGGGTCAGGCGATGACGGCACGTTGGCCCGGGCCGCGCTCGGGACCGACCCTGACGGTGTCGTGATGGGTACCCTCGGTGCCGGCCACGTCTCCCCGCCGATCCTCGAGCTCTGGGCCGAGGCTGCCGAAAGGATCCCGGTCGTCGTGTACTCACGCCCCGAGCGGGGAGTGATCCTCAGTGCGACCTACGGCTACCGGGCCTCCGAACGCGACCTGCGGGAGACCGGTGTGATTCCCGCCGGCTTCCTCTCGCCTCAAGCCGCGCGCATGAAGCTGTTGGCGTGTCTGGCCGCGGGCCTCAACCTGGATGAGATCCGCTGGGCTTTCAGCCAGGACGACGGCTGACCCAGCCTTCTCCCGGCGCGTGCCGGAGCCCGTTACCCAATATTCACACGCCGAAACATCGAAACGGCTAAATTACCCGGCCGTGCGCTCCTCGAGGCTTCATCACATCGACGCACTTCGAGGCAGCGTCATGCTCCTTCTGGTGCCGTACCACGGTCTGCTCTTCTTGCAGAACCGCGGCGAAGTCCTGACCGGGCTCGACTTTTCCATCTTCTGGCTCCACCTGTGGCGGATGGGCCTCTTCTTCGCGGTTTCCGGCTTCCTGGCGGCGATGACCCTCGGCCTGTGGGGGCCGACGAAGCAGGTTCGGCAGCGGTTGATCCGGATCGGGATCCCGCTCGCGGTGGGCATGGTCACGATCCTGCCGCTGCAGCGGATGGTCGTCCTTTGGTTCGTCAACCACCGCCATCCCGGCTCGACCAACCCGGGTCACGAGTGGACGGTGCAGAACATCTTCGGCTGGGCTCCGAATCATCTCTGGTTCCTCTCCTACCTGCTGGCGCTGAACCTGATCGCGCTGCTGGTCTGGGTGACGGTGCGGCGCAGCCCGGCGATCCGTGACGGCCTCGACCGAGGATTCCGCCGGCTGGCCTCCGGGAAGCTGCTCGTTCCCGCGCTGGCCGCGACCTGCGCCACGACCCTCTGGGCCGGTGGGTTCGTCCAGGCTCCCGGGATCGTCTCCAGTTCGCTGATCCCGCACACGAGTCCGCTCGCCTACTACGCGGTCTTCTTCCTGTTCGGTTGGATGCTCTTCCGGAGCTCCGACCTGTTGCCGCAGATCGAAGGGCGTCCCTGGCTCAAGTTCGGGCTCGGGGCCGGGTTCTCGGTGCTGGCGTGGGCCTTCTACAAGAACCACATCGTCCTGCCCGACTTCCTGCCTCGGGCCTGGGTCATCTCCTTCACGGCCGGGCTCGCTTCCTGGATGACCCTCTTCGGGGTCTGGGGACTGTTTGCCCTGTTCCTTTCAGGCGCTCGCAGCTGGGTCCGGTATCTGGCCGATTCCGCTTACTGGGTATACCTGATCCACATCCCCTTCCTCGTCGCCTTGCAGCTGTCCCTGTCCAACACGGGGCTGCACCCGGTGCTCCGGCTCAGCCTCGCCACCGCCGGTGCCCTGGCCCTTTCCTTCTTGACCTACGCGACGCTGGTCCGTCACACCCCGATCGGTTGGTTGCTCCACGGCAAGCGCAAGCGCAAGAAGCCGACGGTCGTCGACCCGCCGACACCCATTCCTACGCCTGCCCCCGACGCCACCTAGCTAGGCTGGTTCCATGGCGGAACCGGAACAGATAATCGAGCCGGCAGCGACCACCGGGACCGACGACGGGCCGACGCCCGCCCGCGATCCCCACGAGGGTCACGGCTACTCGGCCGACAAGGCCCCCCTGCTGAAGCGCCTCCGTCGGATCGAAGGCCAGGTCCGCGGTATCGAGTCGATGGTCGAAGACAACCGGTACTGCATCGACGTGGTCACCCAGATCACCGCCGTCCAGGCGGCCCTCGACAAGGTTGCCCTCGGCCTGCTCGAAGATCACGCCGCTCACTGCGTGGTCGGGGTCGAGCCCGAGCTGCGCGAGGAGCGGACCGAGGAACTGATGGGCGTCGTCCGCCGCATGCTCCGACACGGCTGATCGCCACGATCTGGGGCGATCTCACGAAACGAACGGCCGCCACGTCCTAGCTGGTGATGAGTACGAAGAAAGGACCACCACCCTTCGAGCTGGTGCTCACGGAGCTCGGCCCGTCGATCCACAGGTTCCTGCTGGCGCGAGTCGGGCCGGACGAAGCGGACGACTGCTTCCAGGAGACGATGATCGCCGCGCTGCGAGCGTGGGAGGACCTGCGTGACGGGGATGCCGCCCGCTCGTGGCTGTTCACCATCGCCGCCAACAAGGCCATCGACAGTCACCGGAGCGCCGGCCGGGCACCCGAACCGGACGGTGAGATCGAGACGGTCGCCTCCTCCGGAGACGACCCGGTCTCGGACCGGGTCGTGGCGGCCGATGATCCGTTATGGGTCGCGGTCCGGGCCCTGCCGGAAAAGCAGGCGGCGGCTGTCACGCTCCGCTATCGCGGCGATCTCACTCACCGTGACGTCGGGGCGGTCCTCGGCGTCTCCGAGGCGGCCGCCCGGCGGAACGTCTTCGAGGGCCTGAAGCGTTTGCGTGCCGACCACGCGGAAAGGATCAGAGATGAACGTTACGAATGAAACTGGGATCGGACCGGGGAGCCCTGAATGGAAGCAGCTGCGGGCCGGCGTGATCGCGCGGGCGGATTCCGAGGGCCTGATCGAGATCGCTTTCGAGACTCACGACTCCCCGTTCGGCCCGATCCTCGTCGCAGCCTCGCGGGACGGAGTGGTCCGGGTAGCCCTTCCGGCCGAGGACGAAAGCGCCGTCCTCGAGGACATCGCTCGTCGCGCTTCCGCACGGATCGCCCGGACGCCTCGCTCTTCGCTGGCCACCGCCAGGGAGCAGCTCGACCAGTACTTCGAAGGGGCGCGACGCGAGTTCGAGCTGGAACTCGACTGGCGGCTGACCAAGGGCTTCCGACGGGACGTCCTACGGCAGACCGCCGGCATCCCGTACGGGGGCACGGCCAGCTACGCCGAGATGGCCGATCGGGCGGGACGCCCGGCGGCGGTCCGGGCTGCGGGAACGGCCCTGGCCACCAATCCACTGCCGATCCTCATCCCGTGCCATCGCGTCCTGCGGTCGGATGGGTCCACCGGGGCGTACCTGGGCGGGCCGGACATGAAGACGGCCCTGCTCACGATGGAGCGTGG
>JBEBXB010000040.1:0-12621 GCA_040391885.1 Conexibacter woesei
CCGGCACCAGCCGGTCCTGCTGCCCCCACACGATCAGGGTCGGGATCGTGATCTCAGCCAGCCGTTCCCGGGTGTCGTATCCGGCCAGGGCGTAGGCGGCCTCGATCAGCGATGGCGAATTGACGGCATAGCTGCCGATTTCCCACAGCATCTCCCGGCTGATCATGTTCGGATGGGCGATCACCCCGGCGAACGACGCCGCCCGCAAACGGCTGCGGCCCAGGTTGCGTTCCATCCGGCTGGCCGCGATCGGCATCATCAGACGCACGGCCAGCCCGGCGAGCGTCTTGCGTGACTCACGCATGGTGGCGAACGTGACCCCCGCCGCCGATACGAGGGTCAGGTTGCGGAAGTAGCCGGGAGAGTTGATCACCGACTCGGTGGCGATGAAGCCCCCCATCGAGTGGCCGATCAGCGAGGTGTCGTCCGGCAGGCCGACGGCCTCCGCGAACTTGATCACCAGGTCACCGTATCCGCGGATCGAGATCGTCTCCGGCGGGGCCGGTGAGAGGCCGAACCCGGGAAGGTCGAGTGCCACCACGCGGTGATCGCGAGCGAAGTACGGGATGTTCTCCAGCCAGTTGCGCCAGGAACCACCGAGGCCGTGGACGAACAGGACCGGGGGGCCCTCCCCGAGCTCGACGTAGCTGATCGGGGTGGTGCCGAGCTCCGACTCGATCGTGACTTCGCGGAGGTGATCGGCCCAGTTCACCTTCAGCCATTCTCCGTCGGAGACGCCGTAGTCATCGTGGGTCGGCGCCGGCGGTTCCGTCAGCGAGGCTTCGATGAGCGAGTCGTGTTCACCCATGGCCATCGACTCTATATGGACCTATCTCGTCAGGCACCGTGTAGGTCGCGCATCCCGTGACAGAATGAGACACGATGGCGTCGAGGGATGGAGAACCGACCCGCCGGGTGCTGGTCACCGGGCTGTCCACATACTGGGGTGGAAGGCTGGCCGCCGCCCTCGAGTCGAATCCCGCGATCGAAGTGATCGTCGGGGTCGATTCGAACGAACCGACCCGAGAGCTCTCCCGGACCGAGTACGTCAAGGTCGGGGCGGAGCACGGGCCGATCGGCAGGATCGTGCGTGCCGCGAAGATCGACACGGTGATCGACACCCGCCTGATCGTCGATTCGGTCAGGGGTCCCGGCGGGGAGCGCCCCAGGTCGACCCATGAGAACAACGTGATGGGCACGCTCAACATCCTCGCCGCCTGCGCGGATGCTGACTCGCCGGTGCGAAAGCTGGTCTTCAAGAGCTCCGGCCACTGGTACGGATGCGCCCAAGACGACCCGGCCTACTTCGTCGAAGGTATGGAACGGGGACATCCGCCACGGACGCAGATCGAACGCGACGTGGTCGAGGCCGAGGCCGCGGTCGCCCACTTCCGGGACCAACACCCCGAGGTGACCACGAGCGTGCTCCGGTTCGCGAACGTTCTCGGAGCCGAGGTCGACACGTCGCACGTCCAGTACTTCGGGCTGCCGCTGGTGCCGATGATCGCGGGGTTCGACCCTCGCTACCAGTTCGTCGACGAAGTGGATGTCGTCCATGCGCTCGAATATGCGACGGTCAAAGACCTGCCCGGCGAGTTCAACGTGGCGGCCGACGGGATCCTGACGCTGAGCGAATCCATCTCCTTGCTGGGCAAGCACCCGCTGCCGGTCATTCCCCCGTGGGGGACCGGTTTGGCCTTGGCGGCGGCGCGGCGGCTGGGCTGGTCGCTGCCGAAGGAGATGCTGAACCAGCTGCGGTTCGGACGGGGCATGGACAACCGGGCCTTCAAGGCAGCCGGGTTCCACTACCGATTCACCTCTCGCGAGAGCGTCCTTCACCTCCGTGAGCGTCTGCGCCTCGCACCGGTCGCCGACGGTGTCAAGCGATACCGGTACGAACCGGCGGTCGAGGATTTCCTCAAGCGAAGCCCGCATGTCGACCGGGAACGACCCGAGACGGTCGGGCGCGAGGACGCGGCGATGTTCGAGCCGTCGCCGCCCGTTTCCGATTGATCTCGAAGCACCCGATCCCACCCGGGATCCGGACCTGGAAAATCAACCTGCAATCCGGGTTGCCACTCGGGTGAAGGGAAATCCGGGGTCGACGTGGTATCTACACTCTGATCAGGTTGCAGCGGGCGACCGGTATCCGAACGGCCAGGACAGGACGCGTGGGACGAAAGACACAGGTACTGATTGTCGCGGTGGTGGTCTTCCTCATCGGGGGCGCCGTGGCCGCGTACGCCTTTGACGGCGCGCAGCAGGACACGATCGCCCGGGGCGTGACCATCAGCGGCATCGACGTCGGAGGCATGACCCGCGAGGAAGCGACGGCCGCTCTGCGCAATCAGGTGCTTGCTCCTCAGCGCAAACCTGTCACGGTCAAGTTCAAGAAGCAGAAGTTCAAGCTTCCCGCCAAGAAGCTCAAGATCCACGCCGACACCGAGTCAGCGGTGGACCGTGCCTTCGAAGAGAGCCGTTCAGGCTCCCTGCCCTCACGAGTGATCCGCGAAGTGACCGGGGGTGAGGTAGCCGTCGCGATCCCGGTCGCCGTCACCTACTCCAAGCCCGCGGTCAACAAGTTCGTTCGCGAAGTGGCCGAAGGCGTGAACCAAGATCCGGTCGACGCCTCCGTCGCGGCCGACGCAAACTCTCTCAGCGTGGTCGAGGCGCAGAACGGGCACAAGCTGCGAGACAACCTTCTGACCGCGAAGCTCACGAGGCTTCTCGACGAAGGTCGGGGCAATCGGGTCGTGGCCGCCAGGGTCAACACGCTAAAGCCCGAAGTGACCACCAAGGAGGTCGCCGACAGGTACCCGACCTACCTCACGGTGGACCGGGGATCGTTCCAGCTCAAGCTGTGGAAGGACCTGAAGCTCGCCAAGACGTACACGGTCGCGCTCGGCGCCGTCGGATACGACACGCCTTCCGGTCTCTACACGATCCAAAGCAAGCAGGTCGATCCCGTGTGGTCCGTGCCGAACTCGGAGTGGGCAGGTGACCTGGCCGGTCAGACCATTCCGGGAGGTGTGCCCGAGAACCCGCTCAAGGCGCGCTGGCTCGGGGTCAACGGGTCGGTCGGGATCCACGGCACCTCCGAGGCCGGATCACTCGGCAGCGCCGCCTCGCATGGCTGCATCCGGATGGATGTCTCCGACGTGATCGATCTCTACGACCGGGTCGATGTCGGAACCCCGATCTACATCGGCTGATCCGGTTCCCCCGGAAACCGAATCCGGTTCGGTGGGGCCCGCCGCCGCCGGTGGGGAGATAGAACCTTCCTGGGATTCCGTCCTGGCGCTCTACGAGCGTGACTTGGTCGCGATGGGCTCGGCGCCCCGGACGGTCCAGGCGTATCGCCGCGACCTGATCCAACTCGCCGACTGGGGCGTCGCGATGGGCCTGCGCCCCGAGGAGGTCGGGCACCGCGATCTCCGGCGTTACGCCGCATCGCTCTCGGTTCGGGGCAGCGCCGCCTCGACCGTCGCTCGCAAGCTCGCCGCGATCCGGGGCCTCTACGGGTTCCTGCTGCGGACCGGCCGGGTCGCTCAGAACCCGGCCGATCTCGTCTCGGCACCGAAACGGGAGAGCAAGCTGCCGACCGTCCTTTCGGTTGAGCAGATGGCCGATCTCCTCGATCAGGCCCCGGCGAGCACGCCGCTGGAGATCCGGGACAAGGCGATGCTGGAGCTGGCCTACTCCTGCGGCCTGCGGTCGGAGGAGGTGGTCTCGGTCACCATCGACTCGATCGACTTCGACGACGAGCAGGTCAGCGTGGTCGGCAAGGGAACCAAGCATCGGCGCCTTCCCCTGGGCGAGCCGGCCCGCAAGGCGATCGAGGCGTATCTCGCCCGAGCCCGGCCATCCCTGATCACAGACGCGGACGAACGGGCCCTGTTCCTTTCCCGCAACGGACGCCGTCTCTCCACCTCGGATGTGTCGAGACGACTGTCGATACGGGTTCGCGAGGCCGCCCAGGCGGGTGGGATATCGCCACATGCCCTGCGGCACTCCTTCGCCACCCATCTGCTGGAGGGCGGGGCGGATCTGCGGACGATCCAGGAGCTTCTCGGTCACTCCTCGATCTCGACCACCCAGATCTACACCCATCTCGATGCGGCCCGGCTCCGCGACGCCTATGCCGGCAGCCACCCCCGGGCCTGAGCGGCACTTGACTCTGTTCGGTCGCTGTCCTGCCTGCGAACCGACCTCCTTCGGACGGCCAACCTTTCCGGCACAGGCAGAAGGTAGATTCCGGACATGATCATCGCCGCCACTCCCCGTCCCCGGAAACTCTCGTGAAGCTCGTAGTCAACGTCGACGGGGGAGCCCGCGGCAATCCCGGCCCGGCCGCGATCGGGGTGGTCGTGCGGGACGAGTCGGGGACGGTCGTCGAAGAGGTCGGCGAGCGGATCGGCGACGCCACCAACAACGTCGCCGAGTATCGCGCCCTCATCAAAGGAATCGAACGCGCCGCGGCGCTCGGAGCGGACGAGGTCGAGCTGATCGGCGACTCCGAGCTGATCGTCAAGCAGATGCTCGGCAAGTACAAGGTGAAGAACGCGGGGATGAAGCCCCTCCACGCCGAGGCCACCCAAGCACTCACCGGATTCGGCAAGTGGACGATCCGCCACGTGCGGCGCGAACTCAACGGCGACGCCGACCGGCTGGTCAACGCCGCCCTCGACGCCTAGAGCCACAGATGCAAGTCCTGTCCCGGCCGGGGTGGGGGCGGAAACCTCTCACCGGCCGCGGACGGATATACTCACCCGACTTCGCGGCTGTAGCTCAGTTGGCTAGAGCGTCTGCTTGCCATGCAGAAGGTCGAGGGTTCGAATCCCTTCAGCCGCTTCCTTTCGGGGTCTTCCCGGTGGGGACATCCCGGCGCCTTGGCGGAGTGGCTACGCAGCGGCCTGCAAAGCCGTTTACACCAGTTCGATTCTGGTAGGCGCCTTTCCGCCTGCCAGAGCGGACAGCCACTTCCCAACTCCGTCTTCGCACGGACGAGGGGAAGTGATGTGAGGCGGTGGCTCACCACTGATTCTTGGATCCGTACGGACGCGCCTGAAGTCGCTGGGGCGATCGACCGTGCGCATCAAGGCGGATCGCCCCAGCGGATGGTTGATGGCTTGATCTGCCCGTGTCAGAACGGGTCGGGCTTTAACGCGAAAACCCCGCAGTTGCGGGGTTTTCTTTAGTGGGCACAACTGGGCTCGAACCAGTGACCTCCACCGTGTCGAGGTGGCGCTCTACCAACTGAGCTATGCGCCCAACAGGAACGGGAGCCTAGCAACGGGAAGGGGTGTTGCGTCGCCCGGTCTGGAGCTACCGGCGACGGATCGGCTTGACGCGCAGGCGGGTGGTCACCGAGAGGTTGTTGGCCTGGGCCCTAACGGTGATCTTCACCTTGCCGGCGCCCCGGCGGCGCTTCTTGGTCCGCACGTTGACGCGGACGGCTTTCCGCAGGCCGACCGGGACCTTCGCCACCAGGCATCGCGGCTTCCGGGCGATCCGTTTCGGCACCTTCGCGCAGACCCGGATCCCGGTCGCGTCGGCATCACCGACGTTGCTGATCGGCACCCTGAAGGTTGCGCGGCGCCCGGCCCTGACCACGGCCCGTTTCGGCTTGCCGACCCGGAGGAAGGGCGCGGCGACGACGCCGTTCAGCTCACGGGCGGCATCGACCACGTCCCCGGCCCCGAAGAAGTCGACGGCGAGGATCGTCGGTTTGATGCCGCGTCGCTGCTCACAGGCACGGGCGCGATTCACGACCACGCCCTTCTGGTTGACGACCTCGGCGGCGGCGGGGTCCGGTGTGATCGTCTCCGTCTGGTTGCCGCTGATCCAGTGATTCATCAGGAACAGCGATCCGGTGGTCCCGCCGCGGTTCGGTACGCAGCTGTCAGGGAGCAGGTTGGGATTGGTCAGCTTGTCGAGCCCGCCTGTCATCGCCGGCCAGCTGTACGGGGTTTCCTGCAGCGTTCCGGCGTAGGCGTTGTGGTACCACGGCACGTCACCCGTGTTGCCCTCGGAGAGCATCACGACCCGCTTCCCGCTGGTCACCATCTGGCCGAGCGTGGGCCACTGGCCCGTGGTCGATCCGGTGTAGACGAAGTCGATCAGGCCGCTCTTCTCGACCGCCTCGGCGAAGTCGGCCGGGGTGATGTTCGCCTCATTGACGAAGAGCATGGCCTCCCGTGGGTTGGCGGCGAGGAAGTCCCGGACCCGTCCGAGCTCCTCGACCAGCTTGACCGATCCCCAAAGGCAGGTCGCGTGGCAGAGGTACGTGTCTACCCCGGGCAGGTCCCTGTCCTCCCGGACGACGTTCTCGATCTGCTTCCCGTTCGGGGCCAGCCTGCCGTAGTACGTGTCGATCAACATCGCCCTGGCGCCTCGCGCGAGCTGGTTGGGCATGGAGTACGTCTGGTTCGGCTTCGTCCAGTCGAGCTCGGCGTTGGACATCGAGTTGTGGGTGCCCGGCAGCGTGACCTCGTTGAACGGACGGTCGCAGAGTGCGGACGACCCGTTGCACGGCAGCGGTCGCGCCGTCGCCGATGTTGCCTGGACCGCGAACACGGTCATCAGGCCGAACGCGACCACGATCGTCAGAACTCTCCCCTTCAGCATGAGCTTCATCATCCTCGAAAACCCGGAGATACTCAATGGTTGCGGCCGGCGCGGCTCCGGGTGCCGTCCCTGAGCTCGTTCCGGCGGGCGTACATCCGACGGTCGGAGCTCTTGACCATCTCCTCGATGGCGAGGACGGGGTCGGTGCTCTTCGACGGGTCGCCGGCGGCGATGAGCGCGGCGATGCCGATCGTGACCTGGGGCCCAGGGGGAAACACTTCGAGCTCCTGGTTGATCCGGGCTTCGATCTCCAACTCGGAAGGCGGATCGCCTTCGCCGATCGCCACGAACTCGTCGCCGCCCCAGCGAGCGACCCGTGCACCCGGTCCGAGGTTGCGGGAGATCGCATCCGCGACCGCGCAGAGAACTTCATCGCCCCGGTCGTGGCCGAACTCGTCGTTGATCGACTTGAAGAAGTCGATGTCGGCGTAAAGGCACCAGGGAGGTGTGTCCGAACTCGGGTTCCGGCTCTCCATCAGCCGGAGCATCCCTTCCCGGTTCAGGACCCGGGTGAGCGCGTCGTTGTGGATCTGATCGACGAGCTGGCGGGTCAGGTCGGCCTGCACATGCCGTTCGAAGCGGAGCGACACGTGGAAGGCGACCGCGATCACCGCGGAGGCCAGGATCAGCGTGTGGCTGTCCGTGGGGAGATGCTGGCCTCCGGGGTTGCCGGCCTCGACCAGGTACCAGCCGACGATGCCCGTGATCAGGAAGCCCCCCAACAGGAACTCGTTGCGCAGCAAGGCTCCCGACCCCACGAAGACCAGCATCGTGTAGCCGATCGTCCCCAGGGCGAAATCGGGCCAGAGATACTCGGTCCAGAGAGTCACGCCGAGCGCCGCGGCGAGGCCGAGGAAGACCGCCCCCTCGAGCAGCCGGGAGTCGTTTATGTGGCCCTTCCAGATCCAGCCGACCAGGGGCAGGCCGAGCAAGCCCGCCATCAGGCAGGCGACCACCACCGGCTCGGTTCCGTCCCGGGTCGATTCCGGGACGTCCACCAGGCCGTTGTAGATGAGCACGACCGAAGAGATGAGCAGCCCGAGGCACACGGTGAACGCGTGGGGACGGTCGGCGATCGCGCGGACGATCTTGGATCGGAGGAGCTCATACATGGCAGTGAGGCGGAGTAAACCGCAAAATGCGGGCAAGATCGGCTTTTCGATCCAGGAACTAGCATGGCGCGATGAAATTGGCAGCAAATTGCGGGCTGTGTGATCTCTTGATCTCGAAGGCAGCCGGGATCGCGTCTCGATTCGCCTTCCGGCTTCCCGATCGTCTGCTGGCTCTGCTGGCCGGCCGGCCCCCCTCGGTTGCGCGCGAGCTTGCGCCCGACGCATGGCTCCTGGCACGGCTCACTTCGTCGTCCGAAGACGGCGGGTCGGCGGCCCCCACCGTTCGCTCGCGCCGGATGTACGACCTGTTGGGGGACGCCGTCGCCGCGCGGGAGCGAAGTGGAGCGCTGACCTTCGACCGGACGATCGCGGGCCCGGCCGGCCCGGTGCCCGTCCGCATCTACCGCCCGGATCCTTTTGATGGCTCGGACGGAAGCGGGGGCCGCTCGGGTCGACTTCCCGGAATTCTCTATCTCCACGGTGGAGGCTGGGCGAACGGATCGCTCCTTTCCCACGATCGGACCTGCCGTCGCCTGGCCCGGCTGGCCGGGGCTGTCGTGGTGGCGGTCGATTACCGGCTGTCCCCGGAGAACCAGTGGCCGGCAGGGTTGGATGACGCTCTGGCGGCCTGGCGTGACATCGCGGCCCGCCCATCCATGTACGGCGTCGATCCGTCACGTATGGGCATCGCCGGTGACAGCGCCGGCGGGAACCTCGCGGCCGCGGCATGCATCGCCCTGCGGCAGGCCGGCGAGGGCCAGCCGCTGTTCCAGCTGCTCCTGTACCCGGCGCTGGACCTGGTCGAGCGCCATCCGTCGGCGGACTCCTTCGGGCAGGGCTTCCGTCTCACCGATGCCGACATGGATGCCTACAAGGACCTATACGTGCCGCCCGGCCCGAAGCGGCATGACCCGCTGGTCTCGCCGCTGCTCGCGGACGACTTGTCCGGATTGGCGCCCGCCCATGTGTTCACCGCGCTGGCGGACCCGCTTCGCGACGAGGGAGAGTTCTACGTACGCCGGCTGCGGGAGTCCGGGGTGGAGGCGACCCTCGACCGGATCCCCTCCATCCATGGCTGGTTCAACATGACGGTGATGCGATCCAGCCGCTCCGGCTTCGACCAGGTGGTCTCCCGTCTCCGGCATACCTTTACGATTGCCGGGTGAGCACCGTCGAGTCGAAAATGACAGTCACCCTGCCCGATGGCACCCCGCTGGAACTGGACGGAGGGGCCACGGGGGCCGATGCGGCAGCCGCGATCGGAGCCGGGCTGGCCCGGGCCGCGCTGGCGATCAAGGTCGGCGACGAGGTCCGGGACCTGAGCGCCCCGCTGGCCGACGGCGAAGAGATCTCGATCATCACCGGTCGCGATCCGGAGGGTCTCGAGCTGATTCGCCACGACGCGGCCCACGTGATGGCGACCGCCGTCCAGGAGCTGTATCCGGGTACCAAGGTCACCATCGGCCCAGCGATCGAGAACGGCTTCTACTACGACTTCGACTTCCCCGAAGACGTCAAGATCACCGACGCCGACCTGCCTGCGATCGAGGCCGCGATGAAGAAGCACATCAAGGCCGACGAGAAGTTCGAACGGCGTGACGTGACCGTCGCGGAAGCCATCGAGATCTTCAAAGCGCAGGACGAGAAGTACAAGGTCGAGCTGATCGAGGACCTGATCGCCAACGAGGGCGCCGAGACCGTCTCGCTCTACCGCAACGGCCCGTTCGAGGATCTCTGTCGCGGCCCGCACGGCCCGGGCACCAAGAAGATCAAGGTGATCAAGCTGAGCTCGGTGGCCGGCTCCTACTGGCGCGGCGACGAGAACCGCGAGCAGCTGACCAGGATCTACGGCACCGCCTTCTTCTCCAAGGAGGACCTGGCCCAGCACCTCGAACGGATCGAACAGGCCAAGGCCCGCGACCATCGCCGCCTCGGTCCCGAGCTCGACCTCTTCATGCTTCGCGAGGAAGCGCCGGGCATGCCCTTCTGGCTGCCGAACGGCACCGTGCTGCTCGGCCTGATCGAGAAGGAGGTGCGCCAGCAGCTCGATCGCCGCGGCTACCAGGAGATCGCCACCCCGCAGGTGATGGACGAGTCGCTGTGGCATCGCTCGGGCCACTGGGACAACTACAAGGACGACATGTACTTCATGGAGGTCGACGAGCGCCGCTACGCGTTGCGGCCGATGAACTGCCCCGGGGCATGCCTCGTCTACGGCGCGCAGCGCCACTCCTACCGTGACCTCCCGTTGCGCCTGGCCGAGTTCGGGCGGGTCACCCGCAACGAGCGTGAGGGAGTGCTCCACGGCCTGCTCCGGGTTCGTTCCTTCACCCAGGACGACGCCCACGTCTACTGCACCGTCGACCAGATCGAATCGGAGGTCTCGGAGATCTGCGAGGCGATCGACGAGCTCTACGCGCGTTTCGGTTTCGACGATGTCCAGGTCGAGCTCTCCACCCGTCCCGACAAGTCGCTCGGCAGCGACGAGCTGTGGGAGCGGGCCGAGTCCACCCTCAAGCGGGCCCTCGACAGCCAGGACCGCGAGTACAAGGTCAATCCGGGCGACGGAGCCTTCTACGGGCCCAAGATCGACTTCCACGTCACCGACGCCCTGGGTCGCTCCTGGCAGCTCGGAACCTGCCAGCTCGACTTCCAGATGCCGGAGCGGTTCGAGTTGAACTACATCGACGGCGAGGACGACCGGCAGCGGCCGGTGATGATCCACCGTGCCCTGCTCGGCTCGATGGAGCGCTTCGCCGGGATCCTGATCGAGCACTACGCGGGCCGCTTCCCGGCCTGGCTGGCGCCGATCCAGGCGATGATCGTCCCGGTCTCCGACAAGCACCTCGAGTACGCCCGTCAGGTGGCCGAGGACCTCAAGGCCGAAGGCGTGCGGGTCGCGGTCGAGGAGCGCTCGGAATCGGTCGGCAAGAAGATCCGGGCGGCCGAGCTGGGGCGGTATCCGTACATGCTCGTCGTCGGCGATCGCGAGGTCGAAGCCGGCGAGGTGGCCGTGCGTTCACACGAAGATGGCGAACTCGGAGCGATGCCGGTGGCGAAGTTCTGTATGCTGCTCCGCAGTTGACTCTTCGAAGCACAAAACTCATTTCGCGCCCAAGCGCGCCTGCGTGCTTCTCGAACGTGCCAGTGTCCGCTTGAACTTCATGTTGGCTGACCACTAGTGCCGATTCCACGCAGGTTTGACCGCCGTCCCCCTGAACGGGACAACACTCGTGTAAACGAGCGAATACGCGTCCCCAAGGTCCGTCTGATCGGGGCCGACGGGGAGCAGGTGGGCATCGTCGCCACCGATGACGCTCGTCGAATGGCCCGGGAGGCCGAGCTCGACCTGGTCGAGGTCGCCGCCGGCGCCAAGCCGCCCGTCTGCCGTCTGCTCGACTACTCGAAGTACAAGTACGAGCAGGAGCAGAAGCAGAAGGCCGCCCGCAAGCACCAGACCCAGGTCAACATTCGCGAGATCAAGCTTCGGCCCAAGATCGCGAACAACGACTACAACACCAAGAAGGGCCACGTCACCCGCTTCCTAAAGGCAGGCGACAAGGTCAAGGTGACGATCATGTTCCGTGGTCGCGAGCAGGCTCATCCCGAGCGTGGCCGCGATCTGCTCTACCGACTTTTCGAGGATCTCGAAGGTCTCGCCACGATCGAGTCCCGACCCCTTCAGGAAGGGCGCAACATGAGCATGCTGCTCGGTCCTTCCAAGGAAGCGGTCAAGGATGCCGAGGCGGCGAAGGCGGCCAAGGTCAGAAAGGGCAAGGGCGGCGAAGAGGCCGACACCGAGCCCGAAGAGGTGATCCCCGATCACCCCCAGGCCGTGAAGTCCGATGCCGTCGCTCCCGAGCCCGAGGAAGTGATCCCCGATCACCCCCAGGCCGTGAAGGCCGACACCGTGGCCCCCGAGCCCGAGATGCCGGACGAACCCGGCGAGCAGTCCTCCGAGTCGGACTCCGACTCGACCGACGGCTGAGTCTCCCCGGAACCGACTGAACCGGACGCCCGAGCTGCGTCTTCAGGCTGCCTTCCCGGTCGCCTGAGCAAATCGCGCGCGGGATTCACCATATGCGGTGAATTCCGCGCGCAGTTCGCTGCGGGCAGTGTCGAGGGGCTCTGGTGCCAAGAACCCCGCGTCAGGTGCGGGGCCAGAACGGTCAGGAGCGACGGACCCTCAGGCGCCCTCGCCAGCCAGCAGGTCGGCGATGCGATCCGCGGCGTGGCCGTCCCAGAGGGGCGGGGGGGTCGGAGCCGCTGAGGCCGTCTCGTCGATCAAGCCGGGGATCTCGGAGATCCGGGCGGGGTCGAGGCCGAGGAGGATGTTGGTGCCGAGCTCGATCGTGACCGGCCGTTCGGTGTTGTCGCGCAGGGTGAAGCAGGGGACGCCGAGGTAGGAGGTCTCCTCTTGGATGCCGCCGGAATCGGTGAGGACCACCTTGGCGTCGGCTTCCAGCGAGAGGAACTCCAGGTAGCCGACCGGGTCGATCAGGGTCAGGCCTCCGCCGCCGGCGGCACCGGATGTCCCCGGGTCGCCCGGGGCGAGGACCTCCGCGTCGAGGGCAAGTCGGGCGCGGGTGCGGGGGTGGACCGGGAAGAGCACCGGCATCTCCTTCGCCACCTGGTTGAGCTCGGCGACCGCTTCGAACAGCAGGGGGCCGTCGACCAGCGCCGGACGGTGGAGGGTCACCAGCAGGTACTCACCGGGTTCGACGCCATGCTCGCGGCAGGCGTGAAGCGGCCGGAACCGGTCCTGGAGGGCGACGAGGCTGTCGATCATCGTGTTGCCGACGAAGTGCGCCCGTTCGGCCGGGATGCCCTCGATCTCCAGGTTGCGCAGCGCCTCTTCCGAATGAACCCAGAGGTGGTCGGC
>JBEBXB010000041.1:0-12458 GCA_040391885.1 Conexibacter woesei
TCCCGGAAGACGAACTCGGAGTAGGCGCACTGCCAAAGCAGGTAGTTCGAGATCCGTTGCTCACCGCTGGTGCGGATCAGCAGCTCCGGATCGTGCATCTCGGGGGCGTAGAGCCCTTTGCGGAACTCTTCCTCGGTGGTGCCGTCGAACTGCCTGGCCGCGTCGATGATCTCGGCCCGACCGCCGTAGTTGAAGGCGATGAAGAAGGTGATGCGATCGTTGCCGGCGGTCAGCGCCTCCGCTTCGTCCATCTGGTCGAGCAGCGCGGGATCGACGCCGTCCCGACGGCCGATGAACCTCATCCGCACCCCTTCGCCGTGCAGCTCGGGGGTCTCGTTGACGATCCGCCAGGAGAACATCTCCATCAGTGCGGACACCTCTTCTGGGGAACGCGACCAGTTCTCGGTCGAGAACGAGAAGACGGTCAGTTCCTTCACCCCGAACTCGACCGCGTCCCGAAGCCTTGCCTTCACCGTGTCGGCACCGGCTCTGTGTCCCTCTTTCACCGGCAGGCCCCGCTGTTGGGCCCAACGGCCGTTGCCGTCGGTGATTATGGCGACGTATCGCGGCGCCTTCACACCTCGAGGATTTCCTCTTCCTTGCCCTTCAGCAGGGAATCGATCTCTCCTGTGGCACCGTCGGTGACCTTCTGAAGCTCCTCTTCGGCGCGACGCTCGTCGTCTTCGCCGATCTCGCCTTCCTTCATCAGCTCGCGAAGGTCGCTGATCACGTCGCGGCGCACGTTCCGGATGGCGATCTTGCCGTCTTCGGCGACCCCGTGGACGACCTTCACCATCTCTCGACGGCGCTCTTCGGTCATCTCCGGGATCTGAAGGCGGATCACGTTGCCGTCGTTCGACGGGCTGATCCCGAGGTCCGACTCCTGGATCGCCTTTTCGATGAGGCCGATCGCGCCCTTGTCATAAGGCGTGACGCTGAGCAGGCGGGCGTCGGCCGCGGCCACGTTCGCCAGCTGGTTGAGCGGCGTCACGGCGCCGTAGTAGTCGACCACGATGCGGTCGAGCAGGTGCGGCGTGGCCCGTCCGGTGCGGACGGTCGCAAATTCGCCTCGGGTGGACTCGACCGACTTGGTCATCCTCTCCCGGGCATCTGAAAGCAGGTCTTCGATCATGAATTACCCTCCTCGGACGAGTCGTTCGCGGCGACCCCGGAGCTGACCAGCGTGCCCACTTTCTCGCCGGCGACGATCCTATCTATATTCAATTCGTCGGCCATGTTGAAGACGTAGATCGGCAGGTCGTTGTCCATGCAGAGGCTCAGCGCCGTCGAGTCCATCACCTTGAGGCCCCGTTCGATCGCCTCGCGGTGGGTGATCTCGGGGATGAACTTGGCGTCGGGGTTGGTCGCCGGGTCGCAGTCGAAGACCCCTTCCACGCCGTTCTTCGCCATCAGGATGGCCTCGGCGTGCATCTCGAGAGCTCGCAACGCGGCGGCGGTGTCGGTCGTGAAGAACGGATTGCCGGTGCCGGCCGCGAAGATCACGATGCGGCCCTTCTCCAGGTGCCGCATTGCGCGGCGACGGATGTATGGCTCGGCGACCTCACGGACGTCGATCGCCGAGAGGACCCGGGTGTAGACCCCGTGCTTCTCGAGCGCGTCCTGGAGCGTCAGCGCGTTCAGCACCGTCGCCATCATCCCCATGTAGTCGCCGGTGGTGCGGTCCATGCCCTGGGCCGCACCGTCGATGCCGCGGTAGATGTTGCCGGCACCGACCACGATGGCGACCTCCACCCCGCGTTCACGGATAGCGACAAGCTGTCGGGCGATTCGGTCGACTTCGTCCGGGTCGGTGCCGAAATCGAGCTTGCCCATCAGGGCTTCGCCGGAAAGCTTGAGGAGTATCCGCCTGAATCGCGGGTCGGGATCGCTCATCGGGTCGGCCGCAGCCTCACTCCCCGATCCGGAAACAGGAGAAGCGGCTGATCACGACGTTCTCGCCGATCTTCGCCGAAATGGCCTCGCGCATCTGCTCGATCGTCTTGCCGTCGTGCTTGTCGCCGTTGACGTGCTCCTGCTCCAGCAGGGCGATCTCACGCGACCACTTGGCCACCTGACCGTCGACGATCTTCTCGACGACGTTGTCCGGCTTGCCGTCCTCGCGTGCCTTCTCGAGGAAGAGGCGACGCTCCTCGGCGATCTCCTCGTCGGGGATCTCGTCGGTCGAGACGACCTTCGGGCTGGCGGCGGCGATGTGCATCGCGACCTCGTAGGCGAACTCGGAGAAGTCCTCGTTGCGGGCGACGAAGTCCGTCTCACACTGGACTTCGACCATCGCGCCGACCTTCTTGTTCGCGTGGATGTAGGCGGCGACGACACCTTCGGAGGTGCCGCGGCCCGACCGCTTGGCGGCCGAGGCCTGACCCTTGACGCGCAGCAGCTCGGCGGCGCGCTCCATGTCGCCTTCGGCTTCGCTGAGGGCGGCCTTGCAGTCCATCATCCCCGCGCCGGTCTGGTCGCGGAGGGCTTTGACGTCGGCGGCGCTGATCTTGGTGCTCACTTGCTGTTCTCCTCGGTGCTCTCGACCGCCTCCTCGGCAGCCGGTTCTTCAGCTTCGGCCGGCTCCGGGTCGGGAGCGACGGCGTTGGGGTGATCGGGGATCGCGTTCGGATGCGGGTTGTCCGGAACGGCGTTCGGGTGCGGGGCGTCGTCCGGGACCGCGTTCGGGTGCGGGGCGTCGTCGGGCACCGCGTTGGGGTGCGGGTTGTCGGGAACCGCGTTCGGGTGCGGATTGTCCGGCACCGCATTCGGGTGCGGAGCGTCGGCGGGCACGGCGTTCGGGTGCGGCTTCGGCTCGGCGGCGCGGGCGGCTTCGGCCTTCGCCTTCTCCTCGGCACGGGCCTTGGCCTTCTGCTCGGCCTGCTCCTTCTCGATCTGCTCGCGGCGGGCGCGTTCCTCTTCCTCCCGCTTGCGGCGCTCTTCCTCTTCCTTCTCGCGGCGGGCACGCTCCTCGACGCGGCGCTTCTCCTCGACCACGGCCCAGGCGGAGGACCCTGTCTCGACGGCCTGGCCGATCGTGGAGATCACGAGACCGCAGGAACGGATGGCGTCGTCGTTGCCGGGGATCACGTAGTCGATGTGACCCGGGTCGCAGTTGGAGTCGACCAGCGCGACGACCGGCAGGCGAAGCCGCGTGGCTTCGCGCAGCGCGATCTCCTCGGCCTTGAGATCGATGACGAAGACCGCGTCGGGGACGCGATCCATGTCGGCGACGCCTCCGAGGGCGAACTCGAGCTTCGCGAGCTCGGCCTGCATGTTCATGCGTTCCTTCGTCGGGAGCAGCTCGATCTGACCGGAAGCGGTCAGCTCACGCAGCTCGTGCATGCGCTTGATCCGCTGCGACGCGACGTTGAAGTTGGTGAGCAGCCCCGGCAGCCAGCGCCGGTTGACGTAGGGCATGTTGGCCTTGCCGGCCCATTCCTCGACCACGTCTGAAGCCTGCTTCTTGGTGCCGACGAACAGCACCTTGCCGCCACCGCTGGAAAGCTCGCCCACGAAACGCCGGGCGGCCTCGAGCATCTCCTCCGTCTGGAGCAGGTCGATGATGTGGATCCCGTCGAGCTCGCCGGCGATGTGCCGACGCATGTTCGGGTTCCAACGGCTGGTCTGGTGACCGAAATGGACACCGGCTTCCAGTAGTTCCTGGATTCCTGTCTGAGACATGATTCTCCTTGATTCAGTTCTGTGCGGATAGCCCTGGGCGGTGGCGAAGACCCGAGATTCGGGCAGGAGACGCCGGCCGTTGCCCCAGGGGTTGGGGGATACGTTCGGACGACGATTCTAGACAGATCGGGGCCAATCTGCGGGCCACCCCGCGAGTCGGCTCCCCGGCAGCCGCCAGAATGTCCGAATTCGGCTTGGGATCAGGCCGCGCGCGCCAACTCGAGCGCCTCGGCAAGGTCGGCCGGCAGCTCCGCCGTGAACTCCATCTCCTCGCCCGTCCGCGGGTGGACGAAGTCGAGACGCGAGGAATGGAGGAACTGCCGCTCGAGCCCGTATCGCGACGGGCCGCCATAGGTGTGGTCGCCGACCACCGAGTGGCCGATCGCCTCCATGTGCACGCGGATCTGATGGGTCCGACCTGTCTCCAGCTTGACCTCGAGCAGCGTGTCCCTCCGGAGCGGCTCCACGACCTCGAAATGGGTCCGGGCATCGCGGGAAGCCGCCCCGTTCACCGCCATCCGGTGGCGTTTGCGGGCGGCACGTCCGATCGGGGCGTCGACGGTGCCCGTCCGGGAGCGCATGCGGCCATCGACCAGCGCGAGATAGGTCCGGCCCACCTTGCGGTCCCGGATCATCTGCTGGAGGTCGGCGTGGGTGCGGCCCTCGCGAGCGACGACCAGCAGCCCGCTGGTGCCACGGTCGAGGCGATGCACGATCCCGGGGCGCTCGGGGTCTTCGCCACCGGAGAGCTCGCCGGAGAGCAGTTCGACCAGCGTCTCCCCCTCGTAGGACGGGGCCGGATGGATGACCAGGTCCTGGGACTTGTCGATCACCGCCAGGTACTCGTCGCCGTAGACGATCCGGAAGCGGTCGGCGGTGTCGGCCCGGTCACTCATGGGCCGGGGTCCTTGCCGGCCGGGTCCTGGGAGGCCGGCACCGCTTCCTCGCCCCGCCGGGGCTTGGCCGAACCCGATTTCTCCGTGAGCAGCGACCAGGCGAGGAGGACCACCCCGACCGTGATCGCACAGTCGGCGAGGTTGAAGGCGGGCCAGTTCGGGAGGAGGATGAAGTCGGTGACGTGTCCGAGGCGGACTCGATCGACCAGGTTTCCGACCGCCCCGCCGATGATGAGGCCGCCCGCGACCGCAGTGGTCATCCGGGCAGGGGCGGCGGCGATGAATGCGCCGAGGGCGATCAGAGCGACGACCGCCAGGGCGATGACGAGGATGCCGCTGCCACCGGCAAAACCGAAGGCGACGCCGTCGTTGAAGGTCAGGGTGAACCGCAAGGGCCCGAGGACATCGATCGCCTCGCCGGGATCGATCCGGGCGTTGACCACCGACTTGGCGATCTGGTCGAGCATCACGACTGTTGCCGCGATCACCAGCGCGGTGAGGAGATGCCGGCCGGATTTCACCCGCGGATCATCCCGACGACTATCCCCTGCGCGACCAGGAGGAGGATCACCCCGATCATCGGACTCAGGTCGAGGGCGAACCCGGAGCCGCCGACCGGCGGCAGGAAGCGCCGGAAAACGTTGAGGTACGGGTCGGTGGTGTCACGCACGAAGCCCACCACGGTGCCGACCGGCCCACCCTGCGGCAACGAGGGAATCCAGGACATCAGGATCCGGACGAAGATCAGGATGATGTAGACGGTGAAGAGAGCGTTGACGTAGGCGGCTACATCTCCGCGGTCGAGGGCGGCAAGGAGCATGTCGCCTCAGTTACCGCGCATCCGGACCAACGACGCTTCGCAAGCCGCCCGGAAGGCGTCGCCGCCGCCCGCCGCCGCAAGAGCTTCGAGCCCGGCTTCGGTGCTGCCGCCCGGGGAAGCGACCGCCACTTGGATCTCGAACGGGGACCTGTGCCCGAGGAGACCGGCCGTCCCGGCGAGCGACTCGGCGACCATCGCGTTGGCGACCTCCGGATCGAGGCCGCCGGCAACCCCCTCCGTGGCGAGAGCCTGGGCGACGACCGCGAAATAGGCGGGCGTGCAACCCATCATGGCCGTGGCGATGTCCATCTGGTCATCGGGAAGCTCGAAGACACGGGCGATCGCGGCCAGCAGCTCGGATGCCTCGGAGTGGATCTCTGGGTCGAGACCTTCCGGATGGGCGATGCAGATCACTCCCTGACGCACTTCGACGCCCAGGTTGGGCATCAGTCGAAGCACCGCGGAGTCGGGGAACTGGCCGACCAGCTTCGCCAACGGAGTGGCTCCCAGCAGGGAAAGAACCGCCCGCGGCGCCGGCAGCGTCGCGGCGACCTCTTCCAGCGCGGCGGGTTTGACGGCCAGGACGACGAAGTCGGACTGTTCGACCAGCTCCTCGTTGGTGTCGACCGCCCGGCCCCCGACCTCCGCGGCCAGGTCCCTCGCCCGGCCGGACCCGGAGTCGGTGAAGAGCATCTCGGAGGGCCCGGAGCCTTCCGCTTTCTGCCAGCCGCGGGCCATGGCCGCAGCCATGTTCCCGGAGCCGATGAATCCGACGATCATGCGGGGAGCTTACTCAGTCGAGGCGACCCGCCCGGGCTGGCGCGCGTCCCCCCTGGGCCGACGCGGGACGGCGCTCAGGACTGGTTGAAGAAACCCTTGTCGATCAGTCGTGCCTTCTCTTCGGCCGACACCTCCACGTTGCGCGGGGTGAGGAGGAACACCTTCTCGGCGATCCGCTGCATGCCTCCGTCGAGGGCGTAGGTGAGACCGGAAGCGAAGTCGATCAACCGCTTCGAAAGCTCGTGGTCGGTGGTCTGGAGATTGAGGATCACCGGGACCTTCCGCTTGAACTGATCGGCCACCTGCTGCGCGTCGTTGAAGTTCCGGGGGATGACGAGGTGGACCTGGACGTCGTTGTCGTCGTCTTCCGAGACCGAGCGCAGCACACGGCTGCGGGAGCTCGGCATCGGTTCGTCGTCGGCGAAGATGTCGTCGATCTCGTCGTGGCGGCTGCGCCGGCTCGTCGGAAGTCGGCGCACGTTGGCCTCACGGGCACGCCCCCGCTCCCGGCGAGGAGTCTCGTAAGCCTGATCGTCTTCCGGGTAGTCGTCACCGTAGTCGTCGTAGTCGGCTTGATGGTCGTCCTCTTCAGCCAGGCCGAAGTAGACGAGTGTGCGGTGCCATGAATCGCGTAGTGCCATAGGTAAGCGCCTTTTCTGCCCGTCTGGGCTGATTCCTTCCCCCGAAAGACAAGTGGCGGGATTATCACCGATTCGGGTGGATCTCCCATTTTCCCGCAAATGGCGGGAAACAACCACCATCGGGGCAGATCAGTCCAGCCAGGCGATCCCGGACTGGCGACCGGTGAGCCCTTGGTCGCGCCGGTGGGAGAAGAAGCCGATCCCGTCGCAGTATGTGCAGATGCCGGCCCGTTCGACCCGGTCCGCCCCGGCCCGGCGCAGCAGGCGTTCGGCGACCTCGGGGAGATCGAGCATCCGTCCGGAGCTGATTCCCGGGCCGAGCGCGGCGAACGCCTCCGTCACTTCCGGGCCGACCTCGAAGCAGCAAGGGCCGATTCCGGGCCCGATCACCGCCTCGGCCGCGCCGATCCGGAGGGCGGCCGCGTCGATGATGCCCGCGGCGAGCCCGCGCCAACCGCAGTGGAGCATGGCGAGACCCTCCGGCCCGCGGAGCGCGACCGGCAGGCAGTCGGCGACGAGCACGAGCAGGCCGAGGCCCGGAAGGTCGGTCAGTTGCCCGTCAGCCGGCGGCGGCGGAGCGCCCGGAGCCGAGAAATGCCGGGTCGGGGCCGGGTCGTCCTGCCAGGTCAACTCGGCACCGTGGACCTGGCGGCCCATCGCCACCGCCTCCGGGTCGAAGCCCACCGCCCCGGCCAGCCGATGCCGGTTCTCGATCACGGAGTCGCGGTCGTCCTCGGTGAGGATGCCGAGATTCAGACTCGCGAACGGGCCCCGGCTCACCCCGCCCCGGCGGCCGCTGAACGCGACGGTCGCGTCGCTGAGCCGTGCCTCCAGCCAGGGGACGCCGTCCCGTTCACGCCAGTTCACGCGCCGCCTCCAGGGCAACCTCGAGCTCCGGGCCGACCCCCGCCACCCCGTGGTCCAGCTTCTGTCGCAGCGCCGCTTTCATGCCCGCACCGACCGCGGGGCCCTGCGGGATCCCGGCGGCGAGGAGGTCCGCGCCGGTGATCTCGAGCTCGACCCAGCGCCAGTCGTCGCGCCACCGGTCGAGCCATTCGATCCCGGCGGCACGGGCCAGGAGCAGCTCCAGCGAACCGAAGCGATTCGCCCGCTCCGTCCCCTCCGAGGGCGTGGCCGGATCCTCCGCCAGGACTTCCATGACCGGTTGCAGATCCAGGAAGCAAGCGCCGATGATCGCGTCTTCCCGCTCGACGTCCCCGCCCCAATCGGTGTCCTCGAGCAGTGCGACCGTCCGGGCAGCCAGTACCAGTCGGCCCTCGTCCAACGGCACGAGTCCCCAGACGGAAAGCAGCCGCAACGCCTCCAGAGCCTGCGGCTCCTGGCAGATCAGCTCGAGCTCCGCGTTGAAGCGGTCCCGCGAGATCGTGCCGAGATCCACGGTGTCGAGGAGATCGCTTGTCTGCGGGGCGAGATCGAAGTCGAATCGAGCGGCATACCTCGCCGCCCGCAGGGCCCGGGTGGGGTCGTCCTCGAACGATCGGGGGTGGAGGATCCGCAGCACGCCGTTCTCGAGGTCTCGCATTCCCTCGAAGGGATCGATCATCCCGGCGGTCCCGGCCACGCTCCCACCGAGCGGGATGGCGATCGCGTTGATCGTGAAGTCCCGCCGTCCCAGATCTTCCGCGATCGAGCCGGGAGTCACATCCGGTAGCGCGCCGGGACGGTCGTATCTCTCGACCCGGGCACGGGCGACGTCCACCGGAAACCCGTCGACCCTGAGCTCGGCGGTCCCGAAACGGTCGTGGACGACCGCATCCGGATCGAGCCCGTGGACCAACGGATTCGGGTCCCCCTCGACGACGAGGTCGACATCGTCCACCGGGAACCCGCAGAGAGCATCCCGGACGGCGCCACCGACCAGATACACCGGCGCTCCGGAGGCAGCGGCACGCACCCTTCCGAGGACGGGGTTCGTGTCGAGGAATTCCTCCAGTCGCGGTATTTCGGGTCGGGTCGGGTTGGCCATCGTCCTACTCCCGTACCATGATCCTCCTTCCGGATGAACGACGAACCAGACAAGCCGAACCAGGACGCCGATCCCGAAAAGGGGACGGACGAACGGCGCCCGTGGTACCGCGATCGGCGCAGGCTTCTCGGCTTGGCGCTGGTGGCCGTGGTCGCCCTGGCCGGGATCGGGCTGATCGCGTGGAACGAGCTGAAACGGCCCGAGGACGTCAGCAACCCCGAGGTGCCGTTCGAACATCCGGAGAAGAAGGTCAAGAAGAAGAAAAAGAAGGCGAAGCGGGACACGGTCGACTGGCCCACCTTCCGGTACGACCGCCAACGCACCGGCTATCTGCCGGTCAAGGGGATCAAGCCACCCTTCAAGCGGATCTGGAAGTACGGCGACAAGCCGCTGCTCGAGTTCCCCCCGATCGTGGTCAAGGACGTCCTCTACTTCGTCGACAACGACGGCCACGCCTACGCCCTCAACGCCGACAACGGTCGCAAGATCTGGTACCGGCGGATCGCGCGCCTGAACGCCGCGACCCCGACCTACGCCGACGGGCGCCTCTTCATAGTCAACATGCAGCCCGGCCAGGTGATGGCGCTGAAAGCCAAGAACGGCAAGCGGATCTGGAAGAAGTCGCTGCCCTGCCGGTCGGAATCCTCACCAGTGGTCGTTCACAAGAGGGTCTACTTCGGCTGCGAGAACGGCATGATGTACGCCCTGAGGGCGAAGAACGGCAAGCAGGTCTGGTCGACCTCGGTAGCGGGCGCCATCAAGGCCGCCCCCGCCTATTCGAATGGCACCCTGTACGTCGGTGACTACGGCGGGGCGATGACCGCGATCCGAGCCAAGAACGGCGCGATCCGTTGGCAGACCCGGGCGCTCGGGCCGGGCCTCGGACAGCCCGGGGCCTTCTACTCCACGCCGGCGGTCGCCTACGGCCGCGTCTACGTGGGCAACAACGACAGCCGCGTCTATAGCTTCAACGCCGAGAACGGCGAGTTGGCGTGGACCCACTCGACCGGGAACTGGGTCTACTCCGGGCCGACCGTCGCCAAGGTGCCGGGAACCCCGCCGACCGTCTACATCGGCTCCTTCGACGGGAACGTGTACGCCCTCAACGCGAAGACGGGTTCCACCCGATGGACCCACTCGATGGGCGGTCGGGTCATCGGTTCGCTGAGCGTGATCGGCAGGACGGTCTACGCCGCCACCTTCGACGGAACCAACACCTACGGGATCAGCGCCAAGAGCGGCCGTCGCACTTTCTCCTTCCACACCGGCGCCTACATGCCGGCGATCTCCGACGGGAAGAAGCTCTACCTTGTCGGCTACTCCAGCATTCACGCCCTGAAACCGGTTTCCCGCAAGCAGATCCGGGCCGCCCGCAAGAAGAAGGCTAAGGCCGTCCGCGCCCGGGCGAAGGCGAAGAAGAAGGCACGCCGCGCCAAGGCGAAGGCCTCCCGGGGCGGCAAGTCCGGTCAGAAGTAGAGGTGTCTCCCGGCTTCGAAGATCGTCTCGCCCGCCGGCGTGAGCTGGTCAGGCGTCAACAGCTGCGCCGGCGTCGGGCCGTCATCGCCTCGGTACTCGTCGTGGTCGTGATCGCCGCCGCGGCACTCGCCCTGACCCGGAGCCAGGACGACTCCGCACCCGACGGCCGCGGCGCGGCGAATACCGGGCAGAAGACTGAACCGCCCTCGCAGTCAGAGTCCCGGCAGGAGACGAGCACGGCCGCTGCCGGCGCCCAGCCGGACGACACCTGGAAGCCGAGCAAGGCCCCGGTGCCGATCCTGATGTATCACGTGATCGGCGAGCCGGCCGGCGATGTCGCTTTCCCGGATCTCTACCTCTCCACCGAGGACTTCCGGGCCCAGGTCAAGTGGCTCGCCGAGAACGGCTACACGGCCGTGACCCTCGTCCAGGTCCAGGCAGCGTGGTACGACGGAGCCAGCCTGCCGGATAAGCCCGTGGTCCTCTCCTTCGACGACGGGTATCTCGGTCAGTACCTGGACGCGATGCCGATCCTGCGCGACCAAAGCTGGGCGGGTCAACTCAACCTCAAGTCCGAGGGATCGGACCTTTCTTCGAAACAGGTGAAGAAGATGATCCGGGCCGGGTGGGAGATCGCCTCCCACACGATCACCCACCCGGATCTGCGCAAAATCTCCGCCGAGCAGCTGAAGGAGGAGCTCGAGGGCTCGAAGCGGCAACTGGAGCGTGATCTCGGCGTCGAGATCGTCAACTTCTGTTATCCGGCAGGCATGTACGACGACGAGGTGGTCGCGGCCGTGGAGGCGGCCGGCTATCGCGGAGCCACCACGGTCAACCCCGGGCTGGGCAGCAGGGACATGCCGTTCGAGCTCAACCGGATCCGGATCGACCGCGGGGACGGCGCCGACGCCCTCGCCGGGAAACTCAGCAGTGCCGGCGCCTGAGCTGCAAGGATCCGCACATTTCTCCTTCCTGCTTCGGTCCCCGTCCGAATAGTGCTTGAGTAGGCGCATGGAACTGGAGGGAGTCGGCCCGAGACAGATCGGCCGCCCACGATCGCCCCTGGTTCGACGCGTGATCACGGCGATCGGCATCGCCGCCGTTCTCGTCTTCGTCGTCGCGAGCACGCTGGGGGTCGCCACCGAGTTCTTCGAAGGGCCTTGGTTGACCGGGATCTCCTGTGCCCTGCCCGCCCTGGCGACGCTCGGCTGCGTGGGGCGTGCCCTCAACACCCGTCAGGACCGTCTCGCCTGGGCGCTTCTCGCTGCCGGATTCGGAATGTGGTCCTTGGGGGCGATCTTTCGCTTCACACTGTTCGACAACACGGAAGCCCGCCCGATCCCCGCCTGGATCGATCCGGTGTTCCTCGCCATGTACCCGCTGGTCCTGGCCGGCCTGATCTCGCTGATCCGGGGCCGTCTCCGTAACTTCCGCCACGCGCCGCTCTACGACGGCCTGGCCGGGGCACTCGTACTTGCCGCGGTCAGCTACGCCTTCCTCTACGCCCGGATCGACTCCTTGACCGGGAACGACCGGCTCGAATCCGTGGTTCTGCTCGCCTACCCGGTTTGCGACTTCATCCTGCTGGTCGCGATCAGCTTCGCCCTGAGATTCAACGGCCGCCACCTCCACGGGCCGTGGCCGCTGGTCGGCGCCGGGCTCCTGCTTTTCATCTTCGCCGACATCGTCTTCGCCCTCGCCGCCCCGAACTCCGGTGTGGTCACGGCCGCCCTCTATGGCGTCTGGTACCTGGGGATGATTCTCGTGTTGATCGGGTCCTGGCAGGAAGAGAGCGACGTGCGGGAGCTCAAGATCGGCAGCGGCCAGGTAATCCTCCCCTTGATCTTCGTCGTCGCCGCCCTCGCCGTCCTGGCGGCGGGCCAGAACCGCGACCTGGAGGATCTCGCCGTCATCTTCGCGATCTCCGCCATCTTGATCGTGGTCGTGAGGTTCCTGATCAGCTCGAGGGAGACGGAGCGAATCGTCAACTCCAGAGACGAGGTGATGATCGACGGGGTCACAGGCCTGCCCTCGCAGCGCGTCGTCGATCAATGGCTTTCGGAGATCGAGCTTCCCCAGACCGACGGTCCGGCGGCCAACGGCGGCCCTGCCACCGAGATGCCTGCGGTGCTGGCGATCGACATCCACCGGTTCCAGTCGGTCAATCTCGCCCTGGG
>JBEBXB010000042.1:0-12359 GCA_040391885.1 Conexibacter woesei
GACTCGTGCGGACCACCCCCGGAAGTTACGATGAGAATCCCACCCACCAAGGAGCTCTCATGTCGGATTCACCGCTCGTAACCGGAACCGATTTTGTCACCCTGCCCACCCAGGACTTCGAACGGGCGAAAGCTTTCTACCGTGACACCCTCGGCCTTCGGGAAGGTCCCCAGTGGGGCGACATGCCCGCCCAGGAGTTCGAGACAGGCAACCTCACGATCGCCGTCATGGACCCGTCCGCTTTCGGCATGCCGTTCCAGAACGCCGGAAGCAGCAGCGTCGTCCTTCACGTCGAGGACTTCGACGCCGCCCGGGCGGATCTCGAATCCAAAGGGGTCAAGTTCGTGACCGACACCATCGACAGCGGCGTCTGCCACCAGGCCTACTTCCAGGATCCCGACGGCAACACCCTCGGCATCCACAACCGGTACAGCCCGCGACAGGAACCGAAGAAGCAGGAAAGCGAAGCAGGCCCGGTCGGGGCGGCGCCCCAGCCCTGGGATGCCTGAGCCCACGGGCTGAAGCTCCATGCCCAAATGCCGGAACCCGCACCAGGTGCGGGATTCGGCTTGGCATGTACGGAGGGGGTGGGATTCGAACCCACGGTACCCCGAAAGGCACAACAGTTTTCGAGACTGCCCGATTCAACCACTCTCGCACCCCTCCGGGTGAACAGGGAGGCTAGCGATTTCAGGCTCGTTCCTGCAGTTTCGTCCTCGTCCCGTACGGCAAGTCCCGGACAGACGAGACCGGATACCATTTCTCTCCCCGGAGAGGTGTCCGAGTGGCTTAAGGAGCGCGATTGGAAATCGCGTGGGCGGGATCTCTCGTCTCGTGGGTTCGAATCCCACCCTCTCCGCCTTCTGCATCATCGGTGGACCCCCGGCGCCTTGCGCGTCGGGGCTTCACGATCACCGGCCGGCGTCGCCGAAAGTGGCGCATCGGCGCGAGCCCGGGTGCCTCTACGATCAGTCGCATGAGCACGGTCGGTCATCCGGGGGCTGGTGTCGGTCGACCGTTCCCCGGTTTCCTGGACGAGCCCGCCGACGTGGTTGCGGCGGGGCTGCTCGGGTGCTTCCTCGAGAGCACCCTGGACGGGGCCCGGACGGTGGTGCGGATCGTCGAGACGGAGGCCTACGACCAGGATGACGCCGCGAGCCACACGTTCCGAGGGGAAACCGCCAGGAACGGGGTGATGTTCGGCGACAGCGGCCACCTGTACGTCTACTTCACCTACGGGATGCATCACTGCTGCAACGTCGTCTGCGGGCCGGCGGGATTCGGGTCCGCGGCGCTGATCCGCGGGGTCGAACCGGTCGAGGGAACCGACCTCCTCGAGGCCAGGCGCGGCGTTCCGGGAGTAAATGCGACGAACGGGCCGGCGAAGCTGTGTCAGGCCCTCGGCATCGACCTGAGCCTCAACGGGCACGACCTCCGCGAAGAACCGCTCCGGCTTTCGGGGGGTGGGCTGTCCCCCGGGGAATCCGTCGCCCGAACCCCTCGGATCGGCATAACGAAGGCCACCGAGCGGCTACGTCGCTACTTCGTCGCTGGCAATGGGTACGTCACCGGCGCCCGTAAAGGCCGAGGCTGAGTCGATCACGGCGCCCGAACGGCAGCCACTCCTGCCCGGCGCCCGGAAAGCTCGAGCCGAACCTATTTCGGGCTGGGCGATCTTCAGCGGCTCAGCGCCGGGCCGCGAAGAACTCGCGGAGCAGCGCGGCGCATTCGCCGCGCCGGATGCCCGGGTCGACCTGCGGTCGGTGATTCAGAGCGGGGTCGTCGAGCACGTTCATGATCGACCCGGCCGCGCCCGCCTTGGGGTCGGTCGTGCCGAACACGACCCGCGGGATGCGGGCGAGGACGATCGCCCCGGCACACATCGCACAGGGCTCCAGGGTCACGTAGAGCGTGGTGCCCGGCAGGCGCCAGCCGCCGAGCTCGGCCGCTGCCTGCCGGATGGCGAGGATCTCGGCGTGGGCGGTCGGATCCCGGTCGGCCTCCCGCCGGTTGCCGGCGACCGCAAGGACCTGATCGCCCCGGACGATCACGGCGCCGATCGGCACGTCCCCGTGCTCCTCGGCCGCTCGGGCTGCCTCGATCGCCAGGCCCATCGCCTCGTCGTCGGGAATTGCGCCGTTGTCGCCACTGAATGCCGCCGGTGTTTCCACCGGACCAGCCTAGAGAACCCAAGCCGATCTCCCGCCGGAACGAGTCGAACTAACCCGCCAATTTAGGCGCTATGCGCTCAAAAAGGCAGGTTCGGCCGGGAGGGCGGAGGTTCGGTCCGGCTCGGGGGAAGCGGGAACGGAAGGAAAACGAATCGAGGAAGGAAGCAACTGGGGGCGATCAGTGGTGTTCTAGCTGTATCGCCCAATCCTTCCACCGCCTCCTGCCCCGGCCCCAGCCCCACCTTCCCGGATGAACCGAACCGTCAAGACAATCTTGCGTGCAACCTTGAGCGCGACCCTGAGCGCCTTCCTTGCGCTGACGCTGATCCTGGTCGCTGCCGCAGGTGGCACCGCGGCACCGGGTACCGGCCCCGCGGGCGACCCCTCACCCACGAACGACCCCTCGCGCACGAGCGACGCCTCTCGCACGGGCGGCGACGCAAACCAGGCGGGCGGGGTGAGCACCGAGTCGCTTCCGGACGATGCGGAGTTCGTACCGGGAGAGGTCGTGGTCACGCTGGCCGGCGAAGCGGCACCGCAGACGGTGGAGATCGACCCGTCAGCCGATCCCGAAGCTGTCGCCGAGAAGCTCGAAGGCCGAGCCGGGATCCGCAGCGCCTCCGCGAACTACATCGCCCGTACCTCCGGCTGGACCCCGAACGATCCCGGCGTCAACCCCAAACGCTCCGGCCGGGCCGGCGGCTGGGTCCACAAGCAGTGGAACTTCCTGCCCTGCCTCAGCTTCTGCCATCCCAACACCGCCTCTACCGGCCCCCGCTCCCGCGGCGGCATGAACGTGATCCGCGCCTGGCAGCATCTGCGCCGCGCGGGCCGTCCCGGGGCTGCCGGCGTGAAAGTCGCCGTACTGGACACCGGCATCGCGTACCGCAAGTACGGACGCCGGTTCAGTCGCAACCCCGATCTCGCGAAGAAGCGCTTCCTGCCCGGCTACGACTTCGTCGAACGGGACCGGATCCCGCTCGACCTGAACGGCCACGGCACCCACGTCGCCTCGACCATCGCCCAAACGACCAACAACCGAAAGGGCCTGACCGGGATCGCCTTCAAGGCGAAGCTGATTCCGGTCCGGGTGATGGACGCAAACGGTCGCGGCACGACCGCGAACATCGCCTCCGGCATCCGCTGGGCCGCCAACCACGGCGCCCGTGTGATCAGCATGTCGCTCAACTTCGACTGTGGCGTCTCGATCCCCGCGGTCGAGAGCGCCCTCAAGCACGCCTACCGCAAGGGTGTGGTCTTGGTGGGATCGTCGGGCAATCGCAGCGCTCAGGACTGCCCCTCCCTGCCGGCCACCGCGCCACAGGTGATCTCGGTCGGCGGCACGACCGAGTCCGGATGCGTCGCCACCTACTCATTCAAGAGCGACGCCATCGACATCGTCGCCCCCGGCGGCGGCGTCGCGCAGTCGGGCTGCCCCTACAAGTCCCGCAACCGCCCGATCATGCAGGTCGGCATGGTCGGTGGAGACCCCGACTGGTTCGGCATCGAACCGGGCTGGGCGGGGACGTCGATGGCTGCCGCGCATGTCGCCGGAGCCGCGGCGGCCGTCCTCGCCTCGAAGGTCCTGACCGACCGTCGAGGCCCCGCCCAGGTCCGGCAGCGGCTCGAAGGGACGGCGCGTCTGCCGTCCTTTGCGGCGGATGAGTCACCGTCGGGATTCGGCGCCGGGATCGTTGATCTCGGCCGCGCGACGAACCGTTCGGTACGGCTGAAGTGAACTCCGAGAGTCGGCGTCGGCGCCGGGAATCAGGTGGTGCGGGCGATGAACACCGAACAGGGCGCGTGATGCGAAACCTTGTTGGGAACCGAGCCGAGCAGGAAGCGGCGGGCGCCGGTCATGCCCTTGTTGCCGACGACGATCAGGTCCGCGCCGACCTCGTCGGCGACGTTGAGGATGGCGTCGGCGGGATCGCCATCCCGCGGGTGGGACTTGGTTTCGATGCCGTACTCGGCGGCTATCGTCGCGGCGCTGTCGAGAATGAAGTTGACTTCCTCACGAGGGCCGAACTCGTGGGAGACATCACCGGGAACCCCGGCTCCTTCCGCCTCCGATCGGCGCGGCGGAACGGGCTCGTATGCACTCACGACGTTCAACTCCGCCGAGGCGAGCTGGGCCAGGGCAGCTGCCTGCCGGATCGCCTCTCGGGCTGAGTCCGATCCATCGGTGCCGACGACTATGCGCTTGAACAGTGGCATTCAACTCCGTTCTTCGAGGTCCGGAAACCAGATACTACCGTCGGTCCCCGCGGTCACCGTGACGGTTATCTGGGAAACTCAGACTTCGGCAGACCTTCGAAGCTGGCCCCGAACATCTCGGTCGGCGTGGTCGCCAGCTGAACCGCTCCGATCACAACCGAGGCAAGCAGGAAGACACAGATCACGATCATCATGATTCTCCAATTGGTCGGCACAGAAGGCAGGGTAGAAGAAGCGGTGACGCGAAGCACCCGCGGGCGAGGATCGCGCGGTCAGAACGGGACCACGAAGGAAACAGGGAGGCAGCTGACTTGAGCGCAAACGGAGTGCCGAAGGAACTGGAAGAGGTCGCGGACGGCGTCTGGGTGATGCACGGTGACCTCCGGGGCGGCATGAACATCTATTTCGTGCGGGGGCCGGAGGGCGAGATCGTCCAGTTCGACGCCGGCGCCAAGTCCATGTCCAGAGCCAACCGGCGGGTGGCCGCCGGGTTCGGCGGGGTCGAACGGCTCGTGCTCAGCCACGCCCACTCCGACCACCGCGGCACCGCATCCCGGGCCGGGATCCCGGTCTGGTGCCACGCGGACGAAGCGGACGACCTCCGTTCCCCGGCGCACCTGGCCCCGTACATGGACCTCTCGAAGCTCGAGGTCGCCCCGGTCCGGTGGATCTATCCGCTGTTGCTGCCCTGGTGGGACGGTGGACCGGTCGAACCGGCCGGCCTCCTCGCCGAAGGCGACCGGGTCGCGGGCTTCGAAGTCATCCACTTTCCCGGACACTCGCCCGGCCTGATCGGGCTGTGGCGGGAGTCGGACCGGGTCGCCCTGGTCGGCGACACCATCTACGTGATCGATTCCGCTCGCCTCAAGGAGCTTCCCGCCGGGGAAGCGCAGGTGCCCCACCCGGCCTGGGCCTGGGACCACGAGCAGGCGAAGCGGTCGGTGCTGAAACTGGCCGAACTGAAGCCGCGGACCGTCCTCTCGGGGCACGGAAAGCCGCTGATTGGCGATGATCTGACCCCCGTCCTGGAACGAGCCGCGGCGGCCCACTGAACGAAGCTCCCGCTTCGGCCGCCTCGATAGACCGCCTGAAACTTGACTCCCCTCCTCTACACCTGGATCGCGATGCTGCTCATCGTCGTCGGCTCGCTCGTCGTCGGTCGGGCGATCACCCGGGTCGCGGGCCGCGACCGCTGGTGCGGCATCGAGCCCGCGGTCGGCTTCGCCGCGATCATGGCGGTCGAAGGCCTGCTCGCCCGCATCCCCGGCAACCGGTGGGCCCTGATCCTCGGCCTGGTCGCGCTGGCCGCCTTCTCGCTCTGGGCTCTGCGCCGGCCCGGCCGCGCCGACCTGCCGCCGGCCTCGCCCGGCCTGTGGGCCGCCCTCGCGTTCACCGCGGTCGCCCTCGCCATCCCGTTCGCCGTCACCGGTCACTGGGGCCTCCTCGGGATGGGCTACAACAACGACCTCGGGCTCCACCTCGCCTGGGCCGAGTGGCTCCGCTCCGGCTTCGGCACCGAACCGAGCGACGGCTACCCGCTCGGCCCGCATGGCCTGGCGGCGGCCCTCTCCTTCCTGCCGAAGCTTTCGCTGGGAACGATCTTCACCGGTCAGCTGATGGCGATCGTGCTGCTCACCGTGATGACCGGATGGTCGGCGGTTGAGCGTCTGGCAGGGTGGCGACGGCCCCTGGCGGCGGTGCTGATCGGGCTGCCGTACCTGATGGCCTCCTACTACGCGCAGGCCGCGTTCAAGGAGCTGGCCGCGGCGCTGTTCCTGCTCGCCTTCGTGATCTCGCTGCCCGGGCTGCCGGCATTCCTGGCCGACCAGCGCTCCCGTGTCCGGGCTCTCCTCCCGATCGTGGTCCTGCTGGCCGGGATCGTCTTCACGTACAGCTTCCCGGGGCTTGCCTGGCCGGTCGCGGTCGCGGTCGCCTGGGGCCTCACCTTCCCCGGGGTCCGGGCCACGCTTCGACCCCGCGCTATCTGGAACCGGGTCCGCCGCCCGGTCGTCGCGATCACCACCCTGGTGGTCGCCGCCATCCTCGCGGTCCTCGCCTTCCTCGGACCGTTCGGGTTCGGCGACGCCTTCTCGGAGGTCGCGACCAGCGACGCCTTCGGCCCCGTCTCCGTCCTGGAAGGGCTCGGTGTCTGGCTCGACTCCGACTACCGGCTCGACGGCACGAGCAGCACCCCGTTGCCAGGGCTGCTCGGCGCGATCAGCGTCCTGGCCCTGCTCGTCAGCCTGTGGTGGTGGCGCAAGGGGCCGCGTTCGGTCTGGCCGGTGGCCTTCCTCGCCTGCGCCTTCCTCTACCTGATCTCGCTTCCTTGGGTCGGCGAGTACTCGCTGGCGAAGGCTCTGGTGATCTCGGCTCCGGTCACGATGACCGTGATCCTCACCGCGCTCCTCGCCGGTCCCGCGAGCGGCTGGAAGCCGGCCCAGGGAATGGAGTTCGGCGCCTGGGTCTCTTTGACCGTCCTGTTCGTCGCCGGCGCCGTCGCTTCGAGCTTCCTGGTGCTGCGCGACGCTTCGGTATCCCCGCCCGGGCACGCCGCCGAGCTGGTCAAGTTCCACGAGCGGATCGACGGCAAGACCGTCCTGTACTTCGACCAGGACCGGTTCGCCCCCTACTACCTGAATGGGGCGAAGGTGAGCGTGCCGCTGGCCGAGTTCCCCGACCCGAAGGTGATCGAAAACCCGAAGAAGCCTTTCCAGGGAGATCACGGCCAGTCGACGATCGATTTCGACTCCTTCGACCCCGAGACCCTCCAGCACCACGACTTCGCGATCACCACCTCGGCCGGCTGGACCAGCATGCCGCCGCCCTTCTACCGCGAGGTGACCCGCACCGCCAACTACATCCTGTGGCGACGGGTCAACCCCGCCTTCGGCCGTCCGATCATGCGCGAGGGAGCGATGCCGGCGAAGCTGGCCAACTGCGAGGGCGAAGGCGGGAAGTTCTTCTCCCAGATCGAAGGGACGGCGGTGCTGATGCCGGAGGCGGTCCCTGTCTTCCGTGAGGACTGGACCCCGGGTCCCGATCTCGGCGGCGGGGCTCGAACCACCGCCACCGTCGATCTCGAGCCCGGCACCTGGCGGGTCTCGATCCAGTACTTCAGCCCACGGGCAGTCACGCTGAGCGCCCCCGGGTATGAACGGACCTTCCCGGCTGCGATCGACGGTCAGCGTCTGGCGAACATGGACACCGGCAGCAACGGGCAGTTCTGGCCGGGCGGGCTGCTCCGGGTGAAGAAGGCCGGGCCGGTCGAGCTCACGCTCTCGACCCGCGAGCCGACGGCCCTGCAACGCCTCACCGGCTACTCGCGCCAGACCAAGATCGGACGGTTGGTGTTGATGCGCGCCCGGGGCCGCGAATGGGTGCCGATGGACCAGATCTGCGACCGCTGGGTCGACTTCTACCGCTGGAAGTCCTTCGAGGACACCAACCGCGGAGAGAAGGCTAAGGACCAGGGTCAGAAGGCGGGAGCACCAGGACGGTCGAATGGGCGTCAGGGCGAAGCGGCCGGGAGTCCGTCGGGAACCTGACCTCCGCCGGGATGGCCCCGGCGGTCGGCCGGATGCCGGCGATCGGGATCGACCCGACCGGGACCCGCTCTCCCGGCCCGCAGACCTGAAGAACCTCGCCCGCGGCGAGTCGTCGCCGCACCTCCTCCGCGACCGTGTCACTCGAAAAGAGCAGCGGGGCGGCGGAGTTGACCGCCGGCGACCGCTCCGAGTCGGGCCGCAACCGGTAGACCAGATCCGGTTCGTGGATCCGTGCCAAATGGGCCGAAAGCACTTCGTTGAGGGTTTCGTCCCCGCTCACCAGGGCGAAGACGAAAACGCCGTGGGCCAGCGCGAACGGCTCGGACGGATCGGTGTCCAGAGGACCGCCGAAGACCCGGAGGTCCGCGGTGATCGCGGCACGGGCCTCGTCCTCGGAGTTCGTCCAGACGGTGACCTCGGCCCCGGCCCGCCCCAGGGCCTCACCCAACCGCAGCGCCCAGTCGGGGCCGCCGATGAGAAGCAGCGACGGGCGTTGTTCGCCCGCCACCCGGAGCGTGCGGGCCAGAGGCGGGGCACCGAGCGCGTAGATCAGCACCGTGCCGGTGATCACGAGGAAGGTGATCGGGATGATCTTCTCCCCGCCCGGCGTTCCCCGTTCGACCAGCTGCAGGCCGAAAGCGGACGCGGTCGAGGCGGCGACGATCCCTCGCGGCGCCATCGCCATGAGGAAGAGTCGTTCGTTGCGCGGAATCGCGATCCCGGCGGTTGTCATCACCGCGAGCGGCCGCCCGATCAAGACCAGGATCGCAACCAGTGCGATCCCCGCCCAACCGAGATCGATCACCTGGGAGACGTCGACGTTGGCCGCCAGCAAGACGAACAGGATGCCGACCAGGATCGGCACCAGGGTCTCCTTGAACTCCGTGATGTACCCCACCCGGACCCGGGTCTGGTTGGCGAGGAAGACGCCCATGACTATCGCGGCGACCAGGCCAGAATCGTCGAAGACGGCGTCGGCCACAGCGAAGGCCGCGACCACCATCATCAGGGTCGCGGCCACCTTGTCGCGATCCGCCAGCCGCCGCGTCGCCAGCACCGGAATCAGCGTGATCGCGCCCGCCGCCCCGACCATCAGGCCGCTGCCGAGCGAAAGGAAGACCTCCGCCAGGTCGAAGGCGGCCCCGCCCTCCACGTTGCTCAAAGACCCGAAGACGACCACCGCGATCACCGCCCCGATCGGGTCGATCAGGATCCCCTCCCACTTGAGGATCTGCCGGGCCCGCGGCGAGGGGCCGATGAAATCGAGGATCGGCAGGACCACCGTCGGGCCGGTGACTATCAGCACCGCGCCGATCAGGACGGCGATCGGGTACGGCAGATCGAAGAGCAGCCCGACGGCCACCGACGAGACCAGCCAGGTGGCGATCACCCCGAGGGTCACCAGTCGGGTCACGGCCGGCCGGACCCCGGAAGCCAGGTCTGTCCGTTTCAGACCCAGCGCCCCTTCGAACAGGATCACCGCCACCGCAATCTGAACCGCTGGGGAGAGAGCGTCGCCAAGCAGCTTCTCGGGCTCGATCAGCCCGGTGACCGACACCCCCGAAACGACCCCGACGGCCAGCAGGGGAACGATCGCCGGCACCCGCAGCCAGGTCGCCGCCAGGCGGGCGACCACCGACAGCACGACGACCAGGCTGAGGCCAAACAGGATCTCGTCCATCTCAATTCCGTCGTCGCCACCCGATGTTTCCGACGATCAGCGCCACCACCGTGACGATGTAGATCTGGCCGATCAACGCCTCGCTCGCCGTCAGGGAGCGGCCCAGATCACCGGCAGGGGTGAGGTCGCCCATCCCGACCGTCGTGATCGTCGTCAGGCTGTAATAGAGGTAGTTCCGCAGCGAGCTCCATTCCGCCCCCTGCGAGAAGAACGGGTCGTCGACGCTGGCGTCGACGAGAGCGAAGGACGAGGCGAAGGCCAGGCTGAGCAGCAGGTAGATGCAGATCACACCCATCATCGTGTGGATCGAGATCGACCCGATGTCCCTGACCTGCTTGACCAGGCCCCAGGTGATCACCGGGGTGGCGATCAGGACCAGCGAGAACGTGGTCGCCGGGACCACGGCCGGATCGACCCGGTCGACGAAGATCGCCTGGATCCAGATGAGCACCACGCCGAGGCAGACGACCACCTCCGGCACGCTGCGCAGCGGGCCGGCCGGAAGGGCGGCCCGCAGCGAGGCGATGAGGGCGAGCGCCTGCATCGTCGTCGTCGCCGTCTCCGCCCAGGTACCGGATCCGGTGGCCATCACCAGCACCATCGAGGCAAGCAGCAGCAACAGGGCGATCCCGTACCGCCCCTCCCCCATTTTCCGAAACCGGTTCAACGTGTTCGGATCACCGGGCCGCGATCATCGGGCGGATGTGACCGGTTGGGACAGGTCGACGTCGGTGACGATGATCGTCGCCTCGTTCTTCACCCGGCCGGCCGGGATCGACGGATCGGCGACGAGCAGCTTCCGAAGCGCGTCCCGCTTGTCCTCGCCGGTCACCAGGAAGAGCACCCGCCGGGCCTCGTCGATCGCTGGGTAGGTAAGGGTCATGCGCCGGGTGCCCTGGTACTCGTTGGTCGTGATCGCGACCTGGCGATCGTCGACTTCCAGCACCGGGTCGTCGGGAATCAGCGACGCCGTGTGACCGTCCGGGCCGAGCCCGAGATGGACCAGGTCGAACCGTTCCGGCAGCGAGTACTCGTACTCGTTGAGGGCCATCTCGAGATCGTCGGCGCCGACCGGCATCGGCCGGATCGCGGCCTGGCAGATCAACGGCAGGGTGAGGACGAGGTGCGTGAGGTTGCGCTCGGGGCTGCCCGAGGGAGCGATCCGCTCGTCGACCTGGAAGAGCGATGTCCGGGACCAGTTCATGCGGCTGCCCGCCAGGATCTCCAGCGTGCGCCACGGCGTGCGTCCCCCGCTCACCGCGAAGTTGAACTGGCCGCGCTCGGCGACGGCCGCAGCGGCGGTCGCCTCGATGATCCGTGCGGCCTCAACCGCGGCTGCCTCGGCATCCACCGCCGACCTGGTCAGCATCGCCCCTAACCGCCCCCGCCGGCGGCACCACCCTCTGCCGGCTTCTCGTCATGGCCACCGAACTGTTTGCGCATCGCCGAAAGCACCTTGTCTCCGAAGTCCCCCAAACCGCGGGAAGAGAAACGTTCGTAAAGCGCGGCGGTCAGAACCGGGGCCGGGACGCCCTCCTCGATCGCGGCGATCGAAGTCCAACGACCCTCCCCGGAATCGGACACCCGACCCGAGAACTCCTCCAGCTGCGGCGACTCGTTGAGCGCCGCTGCGGTCAGGTCGAGCAGCCAGGATCCGACCACGCTGCCGCGCCGCCAGACCTCGGCCACCTCGGCCACATCGATCTCGTACTGGTAGTAGCGGGGATCGGAGAGGGGCGCCGTCTCGGCGTCGCCATCCCGCTCCCGGAGGCCCGCGTCGGCCCCCTTGAGCACGTTCAGGCCCTCGGCGAAGGCGGCCATCATCCCGTACTCGATGCCGTTGTGGACCATCTTCACGAAATGGCCCGCCCCGGCCGGGCCGCAGTACAGGTAGCCCTGCTCGGAGGGCGACGGGTCGCCCTCGCGGCCCGGTGTGCGCTCGGCCGACTCGACCCCGGGCGCCAGGGTGCGGAAGATCGGGTCCAGGCGGCTGCATGTCTCTTTCGGCCCGCCGATCATCAGGCAGTAGCCGCGTTCCAGACCGAACACGCCGCCCGAGGTTCCGCAGTCGACGTGGTCGATCCCGTTCTGGGCGAGTTCGTCGGCGAGGCGGATGTCGTCTCGGTAGTACGTGTTGCCGCCGTCGATGATGGTGTCGCCCGGCTTGAGCTCGGCGGCGACGTCACGGATCGTCGCCTCGGTGATCTCCCCGGCGGGGACCATCACCCAGACCGCCCGCGGCGGCACCAGCTTGGCGGCGAGCTCCGCCAGGTCGGCGGCCGGTTCGGCACCTTCTCCGGCCAGTTCGCCGATCGCGTTCGGATCGACGTCATAAACCACGCATCGGTGTCCGTCCTTCATCAGCCTCCTTGCGATGTTGGCGCCCATACGACCCAGACCGACGATGCCTATCTCCATAGCCCCATCCTATGTCCAGATGACCGGGTTCGGCCAATCGGAATGGACGCGCCCGGGCGGGCATGCCGGCCGGCCCCGGGAAGGGGGCCGGTACCCTGACCGAATGGAAGCCAACGGAGAGGGGACCGTGACTGCCCGGGACCAGCAGATCGACACGATGGTGATCTTCGGGATAACCGGCGATCTCGCCCGCAAGATGACCTTTCGGGCTCTCTACCGACTGGAATCGAGAGGCAAGCTGGACTGCCGGATCGTCGGTGTCGGCCGGAACCAGGACTGGGGTCACGAAACGATGCGGGAGCGGGCCCGGGAGTCGATCGAGGCCGG
>JBEBXB010000043.1:0-12255 GCA_040391885.1 Conexibacter woesei
TGCCGTCCTGGGACTGGTCGACGATGTCCTTGACCAGGGCGTCGATCCGGCTCGCGCCGGTCGGCCCGAGCATCGCTATCTCGTCCCGGGGCAGATCCCCCGGCGCCAGGATCCCGGCGCGCAGGGCGTCGTCGATGTCGTGGTTTATGTAGGCGACCCGATCGACCAGGCGGACGATCTGCCCTTCCATCGATTCCGTCTTCTCGGGCCCGTTGTGCTTGAGGATGCCTTCCCGGACGGGCTGGTTCAGGTTCAGGCCGCGGCCGTCCCGCTCGAGCACGTCGACCACGCGGAGGGAATGCACGTTGTGCTTGAACCCTTCCCCGCCGTGACGCCGGTTGGCCTCGTCCAGGGCGTGCTCCCCGATGTGACCGAAGGGAGGATGACCGAGATCGTGTCCCAGCCCGATGGCCTCGGTCAGATCTTCGTTCAGCCCGAGCGCCCGCGCGACCGTGCGAGCGATCCCGGTGGCTTCGAGGGTGTGGGTCAGACGCGTCCGGTAGTGATCTCCCTCGGGGGCGACGAACACCTGGGTCTTGTGCATGAGGCGGCGGAAGGCCTTGCTGTGGACGATCCGGTCGCGGTCTCTCTGGAACGGCGTCCGCCACTGGCTGTGCTCCTCCGGAACCGCCCGTGTCGCCGGGTAGGAAGGCACCGCCCGCTCGGAGAGCAGTTCCGCCTCCCTCCTCCGGGAGGCTTCCTCGAAGGCGCGGTGATCCACAGAGGATTCTCCGTTCACGCGACCATCCTCTCCTCGGGCCGCGGCAGCCGGACGTGGGCGTGCTCCTCGAGGATCTCGCCGATCGCGCGGCCGGCCTGACGGACGGCCGTCGGCGTCGTGGCCGGGGTCTCGCTCATCGGACGGCCCAGCGACTCGACCATGAAGCTGTGCGCAGCCTCTGAGAACGGGAAGGAGCCCGCTTCGCAGGTCGGGCAGACCACGCCCCCGGCCGCCCCGGAAAAGGCGGTCAGGTGCTCTGTGGTGCCGCAACGGGCGCATCCCGACAGTTCCGGCGCGAACCCTGCCGCCAAGGCCAGCTTCAGCCGGAACGCCACCATCCCCGCCGACGAAGCGGCTGGTCCGCCGGGATCGCCGTCGACCAGGTCGAGGTACCGGCAGAGGAGGTTGTAGGCCGGCTGGTTCGGCTCGGAGCCGTCGAGCAGACGCAGCACCGCGCCGCATGCGTCCCCGGCGGCCGCGATGCCGCTGCCGGAGGAGCGGAGCGCGGCGTATCCGTCGACCGTCTCGGCCGCGGTGACCGTGTGGAGATCCCCCCGGCTTCGGTGCAAGATCAGCTTCAGGCGGAAGAACGGCTCCAGGCGGCCGCCAAACCGCGACCGTGGCTTGCGCACGCCCTTTGCGATCGCCCCGATCCGACCGTGCTCGCGTGAGTAGAGGTGGAGGATCCGGTCGGCCTCCCCGAACCGGATCGTGCGGAGAACCACCGCTTCTGTCTTGAATGTTCCCGCCATCTACACAAATGGTGCCGGTCCGGTCGGACGGGCACCGGCTCAGGCGGCGCGGCGCGGACGGCGGCGGAGCTTCACCTGACAGTCGGGACAGAAATAGGTCGACCGGCCGCCGACCACGATCCGTTCGATCGGCATGCCGCATTCGGGGCAAGGCTCACCGTTGCGACGGTGGACGAGGAACTCGTTCTGCATCGCCCCACGCTCGCCCTTGGCGTCTCGATAGTCGTCGATCGAGGCGCCGCCGAGGTCGAGCCCCCGGCCGAGTGCGGCGACCACGCCGTCCCGCAGCGCCTCGTGATGCTCGGCGCGCATCGAGCCGGCCGGGGAAAGTGGATGCAGCCGGGCCCGGAAGAGAGCCTCGTCGGCGTAGATGTTTCCCACCCCGACCACGCCCTTCTGGTTCAGCAGAAAGGACTTGAGGGGCACGGTGCGGTTGGCGCTGATCCGGGCCATCTCCTCGACGGTGAACTCCTCCGAGAGGGGCTCCACCCCGAGCCGGCTCGCAAAGTACTCGTCCAGTTCACCTTGCGAGGCGACGAAGCCGCGGCCGAACCGTCGCGGATCCGAGAACCTCAGCTCGCCCCCGTCGTCGAGGACGAATCGTGATTTCAAATGCTTCTCTCCCGCGTCGTCCACGAAGATGCGGGGGTCGCCCGGGTTCTCGTCGCCGTCGGGCGAAAGCAGGATCAGCGAGCCCGTCATCCGCAGGTGGATGACCACGGAGTTGCCGTCGTCCAGATCGAGCAGCAGGTACTTCCCGCGACGGCTGACGTCGGCCACCAGCCTGCCCTCCACGGCCCGTTCGAAGGACCGCGGAGACTCGGGCTTGGTGAAGTAATGGTCGAGGACCTCGACCGCCTCGATCCGGCGGCCGACCAGATCGGGCTCGAGCTGGCGGCGGATCGTCTCGACTTCGGGGAGCTCGGGCACCGCTCGGTTCTATCAACTCGCGGCCGCCCGGGGCCACGACCCTGCTCATCGCAGAGCTAACGCGACTTTTACCCCCATTAGGGGGCAAAGATGAGTCACCTCGCGCGGGGATGCCCCTTCTCGCCCCGGGTCAGTTCGAGGCTGTGGCGTTAGCCCTCGGGTGGGAGCTGTAGTAGACGTCCTTCAGCCGCTGGCCCGAAAGGTGGGTGTACATCTGGGTGGTGGCGACGTCGGCGTGGCCGAGCATCTCCTGGACCGCCCGCAGGTCGCAGCCCCCGGCGAGCAGATGGGTGGCGAACGAGTGACGCAGCGTGTGAGGGCTCATCCGGTCGTCGAGCCCGACCGAACGGGCGTGGCCCTGGACGATCTTGTAGAGGCCCTGACGAGTCAGCGCCCGGCCGCGGAAGTTCACGAACAGCGCCTTCTCCGGACGTTCCTTGACGAGCTCCCGCCTTCCGGAGCGCAGCCAGGCCTCGATCGCGGCGATCGCCTGACGGCCGAGCGGGACGATCCGCTCCTTCGATCCCTTGCCCCGCGCCCGCAGCATGCCCTGGTGGGTGTCGATGTCGGTCAGCTCCAGCCCGACCACCTCGGAGGCCCGCAGCCCGCAGGCATACATCACTTCCAGGATCGCCCGATCCCTGGTTGCCTGGGGGGACATCCCGGCCGGCGAGGCGAGGAGGCGGGCCACCTCGGCCTGGTTCAGCACGTTGGGAAGCTTCTTGGACCGGCGCGGCGTCGCCAGCCCCGCGGTCGGATCCTCCTCGATCAGGTCCTCCCGGCGGAGATGCTTGTAGAAGGAGCGGAGAGCGGCAGTCTTGCGGTGGACGGTCGATGCGGCGAGCCGGTTGCCGTCGTCGCCCGCGGTCAGTTCCGCGACGTAGTCCGCCATCAGGGCGGGAGTCATCGCGAGGGGGTCCGTTCCCCGGTCCGAAAGCCAAGCCCCGTACTGGAGAAGATCGGTGCGGTAGGCGTTCAGCGTGTTTCGCGAAAGGCCTCGCTCCAGCTCCAGGTAGGCCAGGAAGTCGAGCAGCAGATGCTCGAAGCGGGCGTTGCCCGGATTAGTGGATTCGGATTCGGTGGGCGAGCCGGGAACGGCCACGGACGGAGGCATGACCGCTTTTTCGGCCCCGCCCTGCCCGTCCCTTTCCTCGCAACGAAACGGCCGGGGTTATCGGCCGGCGAGCCCCGCCAACCGTCGGCCCGAGGCGAGCGGCCCCGCGAAGAAGGCGGGATCCTCTTCCAGGTCCCGGCCCATGGTCCGGCGAGGGAGGCCCGACTCGCCGTATCCGGAAAGGTCGGTGCCCACCCGGATCACGGTGTGCCCCTCCCGGCCGAGCCCGGCGATCAGCCGGTCCAGGTCGAGGCCGTCGGCGGACGCGCCGAGAAGCCCCTCCACGCCCACGGGCAACGGCACCTCGACCCGCCCGAGGCAGAGGCCGAGCACCGCCCGTGAATGGTGGCTGAGGCCGCGATGGCGGGGCCGCGGGTCACCGGAGGAGAACCGGGGGGAAAGGACCGCCGGCGAACCGAGGGCGAGCGCGGCGTGCAGGACGTCGAGCGCGGTCAGGCCGCCGTGGCCGTAGGCGGTGGCCGAACCGAGGATCCCGGGGCCCGGACCGGCGATCACCGCATCCCAGCCGAGTGATCGGGCGGCGTCGAGCGCCCCGATCAAGGTGATCGCCTCCGACTCGCCGCCGTAGGCGGGGCCGGCCGTGACGTGGCCGGCGAGAATCCCGCCCTCCAGCAGCGTCGCCACGTCGCGGGAGAGCGATCCGGGCAGGGCTCCGCCCCCCGTCTGCACGTAACCGACCCGGGGCCGAGGCCGGAGTTCGTCCCCGTCTGCGTCGGGCGGCCCTTCGGCGAAGGCCCAAGCCGCCGGGGCGAGATGGCCGTGGAGCCCGATCGCCAGAACGGGAACCGGATCGCCGTCGAGCTTTCCCACCGGCCGTTCGATCGTCGCGACCGGATGCTGGAGGGAGCTGTAGTTCAGCTTCATGACGTGCTCGGTCGCCGATCCCTCCGCATCGAGACCGCGAGTCAAGTTGACGTGCACGACGTCGAAGCCCCCCGAGCCGAGCCCGAGGTCGAGAGCTTCGGTGTTGACGACGACTTCGTCGCCCGGCCGGCAACTCCCGATCAGGGATTCGTCGGCCCAGGCCCTGCGGACCTCGTCCCGCGGCGCCCCGTCGAGGGAAACGGTCAGCGGGTCGTCGGAGACAACCCGGGCCCGCCGGAGCTTCAGCACTTCGCCGCCTCGACCAGGATCGCCTCGCAGACGTCGAGCATCGCGGCGAGGTCGCTCCGGGCCACCCACTCGTCCGAGGTGTGGTTCTCCCAGGTGCCGTTCGCCAGCAAGACGCAGTCCATGCCCGCCGCGACGAAGATGTTCGCGTCCGATCCCCCGCCCGTGGACACCCGGACCGGCTCATGCCCGCGCGCGGCCAGGGCGGCCTCGGCGATGCCCAAGGCCGCCGAGTCGTCCGGCACCCGGTATCCGGGGAAGACCCGCTCGGTGACGATGTCGACCTCGCAGCCGGACTCCGATGCGGCCCAGACCATCTGTTCGCTCATCGAAGCGATCATCGCGGTGGCACGATCGTCGTCGACGGACCGCGCTTCGCCGAGCAAACGGCAGTGGCCGGCGATCACGTTGCCGGAGCTGCCACCCTCGATCAACCCGATGTTGGCGGTCGTCTCGGCATCGATCCGGCCCAGATCCATGGCCGAGATCGCCGCCGCGGCCGCCGTGATGGCGGACCTTCCCGCTTCGGGTCGGATCCCCGCATGGGCCTCCACCCCCTTGAAGTCCGCCTTGATGCGCATGTGGGTCGGGGCCGCGGTGATCACCTCCCCGATCGCCGTGGCGTGGTCGAGGACGAAGCCCGTCGACGCTTCGAGCGCCGCCATGTCGAAGGCCGCGGCCCCCAAGAGCCCCTGCTCCTCCGCCACGGTGAAAAGCAACTCGATCCCGACCGGCGGTGGCTCCGCCGAGTGGCGTGAGGCGAGCTCCATCAGCACCGCGACCGCCGCCTTGTTGTCGGCCCCGAGGATGGTGTCCCCCGCCGAGCGGTAGGTCCCCGTGTCGTCGAGCACGACCTTCACCGGCCCGTCATGGGGCACCGTGTCGAGATGCGCACAGAACATCACGTATCGCTCGGACCTGCCCGGAATCCGGGCGAGCAGATTGCCGGCCCCAGCCCCGGCCGGGACGGCGGCATCGTCCTCGGTCACCGTGAGGCCGAAGGATTCGAGCTCGGCCCGCACCGCGTCGGCGATGGCCCGTTCCTCACCGGTCGGGCTGGAGATCTCGCAAAGTCGGACGAAACGGCTCATACGAGCCAGATCATGTCACGGCGAGGCGGGTGCGCCGGACTTATCGCCACGGCGGGTCAGCCAGTAGAGCACGATCAGGATCGCCGGGTTCAGAATGTCGATCCACAGGATCACACCGCTGTTCTCCGACGCGTGATTGTCGTGCTCCACCATCTGGTAGATGTGGCCGTAGGCGTCGCCCCAGAACTGGATCGTCGCGATGATCACGACCGCGAGCCAGAACTTCAGGTCCCTGATCCAGAAGCAGAGCAGTCCGGCCACGCCGATCGCGAGGTCCCCCATCGCGTTCTCGAACTGGAAGGCCCCGGTCCCGGTCGCGTTCCACGGCACGAAGCCGATGCCCTCGGCCGTCTCCTTCGCGTCGAAGACGTGGAAGGCGGAACCGAAGATCGACGCGACCCCGATCGCGATCCCGAGCCAGTACATCAGCAGGACCCGGGAGACCGCTGCCGCGCCTCGCTGTTCCTTGTGGCGCCAAAGATGGATACCGGCGCCTATCAAGGCGACGAGTATCCAGAAGGCGATGGCCACGGGTCAGACTTCCTGCGCCTCGACTGCGTCGCCGGCGCCGCTTATCTCCGGGGCATGATCTGCCGCCCGCGCGGCGGCCGCCTTCATGAATTCGCGGAACAGCGGTTCGGGTCGGTTGGGACGGGAGTTGAATTCCGGATGGAACTGGGAGGCGACGTAGAACGGGTGGTCGGGCAGCTCGACGATCTCCACCAGCCGTTCGTCCGGGGACGTGCCGGAGCAGACGAGCCCCTGCTCCTCCAGCCGCCCGCGCAGGAGGTTGTTGACCTCGTAGCGATGACGGTGACGCTTGTAGATGACCGGCTCGCCGAAGATCTCGAAGGCCCTGGTCCCGTCGTGGAGCTTGACCGGGTCCGCCCCGAGGCGCATCGTGCCGCCCATGTCCGAGACCTCCTTCTGCTCCGGAAGGAGATCGACGACCGGGAACGGAGTCTCCGGATCGAACTCGCCCGAGTTGGCGCCGTCCATGCCCGCGATGGACCGAGCGAACTCGATCACCGCGATCTGCATGCCGAGGCAGATCCCCAGGTACGGGATGCCGTTCTCGCGGGCGTACCGGGCCGCTTCGACCTTGCCCTCCACCCCGCGCTCACCGAAGCCGCCGGGGATCAGGATGCCGTCGACATCTTCAAGCTTGGTGACGTCGAACTCCTCGGAGTCGACCAGGTCGATCCTGACCTTCACCCCGTTGTGGATCCCGCCGTGCTCGATCGCCTCGATCACCGACTTGTATGAGTCCGCGAGCTGGATGTACTTGCCGACCAGCGCGATCCGGACCTCGCCTTCGGCCCGGTCGGCCATCCGCAGCATCTCTTCCCAGTCGGTGAGATCGGGAGGCGGCGCGTCCATCCGGAAGTGGTCCAGGATGAAATCGTCGAGGCCCTCCGCCCGGTACATGAGCGGGATCTTGTAGACGTTGTCCACGTCCTGGCCGGAAACGACCGACTCGGTCGGAAGGCTGGCGAACTGGGCGATCTTGCGCCGGATGTCGCGATCCAGGCCCGAGACGGATCGGCAGATGAGGGCGTGGGGCTGGATGCCGATCCGGCGTAGCTCGTTGACGGAGTGCTGGGTCGGCTTCGTCTTCATCTCGCCGGCATGCTTGATGTACGGCACCAGGGTGAGATGAATGAACATCGCGCGGCGAGGCCCTAGGTCCGTGAAGAGTTGGCGGATCGCCTCGAGGAAGGGCAGTGACTCGATGTCGCCGACGGTGCCGCCGATCTCGGTGATCACGAAATCGACGTGCTTCGTCTCCGCGACGATCAGGATCCGGTTCTTGATCTCGTCGGTGATGTGCGGGATCACCTGGACGGTGGCGCCGAGGTAGTCGCCCCGCCGCTCACGCTTGATCACCGAGTTGTAGACCGAGCCGGCCGTCACGTTCGATGCACGCGAAGTGTTCTCGTCGGTGAAGCGCTCGTAATGGCCGAGGTCGAGATCGGTCTCGGCACCGTCCTCGGTGACGAAGACCTCTCCGTGCTGGAACGGGCTCATCGTGCCGGGGTCCACGTTCATGTACGGGTCGAACTTCTGGATCTGGACACGGAAACCGCGCGAAACCAGAAGGCGGCCGATCGACGCCGAGGCAATGCCTTTGCCGAGAGCCGAAAGGACACCGCCGGTGACGAATATGAAGCGGGTATCTCCTTGGGGCTGATCGCTCACTTGACTCTCCCCAGGGAGTCTATAAAGCGGAGGGGCGGAAAACCATCGATCACCTTGGAAATCGAGCGAAACTCGCCGAATGCCGTGATCGCCAGGACCGCGGCGAGCGCCACCAACCGGCCCCCGGAGCCAAGTCCGGTCAAGAGCAGCACCCCGACGATCGCCCCGGCGAGATTTGAACCGGTGTCGCCGAGCATGGCCCGATTGCGGAGCGTGAAGTATCCCCCGACCAGAAACGGGGCGATGAACACGCCCAGGAGCTCCACCGGGAACAGCGTCCAGGAACCGAGGCAGAGCCCGACCACGACCAGCACCATCGCCTTCTCGACACGCCCTCCGCGCAGGTCGAGCAGGTTGAACAGGTTCGTTGTCAAGATCAGCAGCGCGACATCGGCGATGTAGGTCGGCCATTCGTTCCCGGTGCCGGTCACCACGTAGGCGGCCAGGGCGAGAGCCCCGATCGCCTTCACGGCACCGGTCGACAGTTGCCCCTTCAAGACCGCGCGGGCATGGCCGCGCCACCCTCTCGGCGTCCCCTCGACCGCGCCCAGGCCCAGCGAGTCGTCCAGCAAGCCCAGGAAGGCGATGCCGACCAGGTAGATGATCCAGCGACGCAGCTCGGGATCGAGCAGATCCAGGCCGGCCCGATCGTTCAGGATCGCCAGCGGGGCCAGGGAGATCAGCGAGGCGGTGACCAGGACCGCGCCGAGCGGGAAGGCAAGGCTTTCGCCGCGGAAGTTGACCCGGACGAGCCCGGCCCCGAGCAGCCCTCGCACGCCCGAAGGGACGACGAACGCTGCGACCAGGATCGCTACGGGGAAGCCGAGCCAGGTGACGGCTCAGCCCTGCTTTCCGCCGGGCTTCCGGTTCTGACGGCCGGCCGCGGAATCGACGGCGACCGGATGAAGCAGCTCGGGCAGCATCCGGCTGGACCCGTCCTTGACGCCGAAGCTTCCCTCCGCGCCGGCCAGCGAGTAGATCAAGCTGACCTTGCCTGCGGGCATGTCGACGTTGTCGACCGTGGTCAGGTTCCGGTCGCGGAAGATCCCGATCGTGGAGGGATCCGTTCCGAGCGTCTCGATGCCGACGACTCGCGACCGAGTCCCGGCTGCGCCTTCGATGATCGCGCGGTCCAGGTGCTCGGCCAGCTCGGCGTCTTCGCTGTCGAGGTCGGCCTCCCCGTCGCGGTAGACGATCAGACCGTCGAGGTCGCTGAACTGCCCGCTCGACTGCGACATGAGTTCACTCCGGGTCTGCCCGAGGATGCGCCCTCCGTTGACCAGCTGCCGGCCGATCGTGCGTCCGTACGCGGTCACCACGTCCGGGTTCTGTTCGATCCCCGCGAACCGGGTGCCGTCGAGGGCGTCGGCCAGGTCGGCCAGATCGGGCGGCTGCCGCACCGTCCCGACCGCGACGAGGTCGGCCCCGGTCGGCTGGATCGACCGTTCGACCGCGTCGGTCACCCCGGACGGAAGCTCCCCGAAGCCGATCAGTCCGATCCGTTGACCGGAGAGCCGGGAGTTGACCAGCAGCGGGTAGACGGTGTTGCCGAAGTCCTCGGACCAGCCGCCCTCGCGATTGAGGTCGTCGATCTCCGATCGGGCCGCGTCGAGGTCCTTGGTCAGGCTCTTCTCCAGGTCCTGACGGGTGTTGTTGAGCACGTCGCCACCGAACTGCGAGCCGATCAGGATGCCGATCGCCAGGGCGAGAAAGACGGCCGCCAGTGAGGCCGCGTGGTAGCGAGCGCTGTATCCCATCGGGGGAAGCCTAGAGACCCAGCGAGATCTTGAACTTGAGCCAGATCAGGTCGTAGAGATCGGCGAGCACCGGCGACGTCAGCACCACGATCACGACCAGCACGAGGAACGCCCCGAGGAAGAGCATCAGCGGCCCCGCGGTCAAACCGGGGTTGTAGAGCCGGCTCACCCCCTTCGCGTCGACCAGGACCTCACCGATGCGCAGTCGGGTGAGGAAGGTCGACGACATACCGGCCCGATCCTTGTCCAGGAACTCGGTCAGGTTGAAGTGCGCGCCGACGGTGACGATGAGCGAAGCGCCCTTCTCGTAGGCCATCAGCATCGCGACGTCCTGGCTGGTCCCGACGGAGGGCAGCACCGTGTGAGCCACCCCGAGGTCGACCAGGCGCTGGCGGCCGGGCGCGCGCCCGTCGGCGTAGGCATGGACGATCAGCTCGGGCCCCGAGCGCAGGATCTCGTCGGAGGCGGAGTCCATGTCCCCGAGGATCATGTCGGTCCGATGCCCGGCGTCGCGGATAGCGTCGGCGCCGCCGTCCACCCCGATGAGGATCGGCTTCACGTCCCGGATGTAGGCCCGCAGCGCCCGCAGATCCCGTTTGTAGTTGGGCCCCCGGACCACGATCAGGACGTGGCGATCGCGGAACTCCGTCCTGGTCTCGGGAAGTTCGATCGACCCGGAGAGGAGATCCGCCTCCTCCTGGATGTGGGTGACCGTGTTCTCGGCGAACTCCGCCAGCGCGAGGTGGACTTCGGACTGTTGGCGTGCGATCTGGAGGTCGAGGTCGGGCTTGAGCTGCTCTATCCCCGTGGCCACCGTCACCCCGTCGCAGATCACGTCGGGGCCCTGCACCTCGACCCGATCGCCTTCGTGGAGGAGGTCGAAGAGCTCCACGTCGGGGAAGTCGATCAGCCGGACCCCGGCCTCGACCAGGATCAGGGGCCCTCGGTTCGGATACCGGTCGTCGGAGGACGGAAGGTCGTTGAGCACGACTTTTGCTCCCGACGCGACGAGGTCTTCCGCCGCGATGCGGTCGATGTTCCGGTGACCGATCACGGCGATGTCGCCGTCCTTGAGCGTCTTGACGAGGTCCTTCGTCTTGCGCCCCAACCGGATCGTCCCGACGCTGGTGGCGGTCACGCCATCTCCCTCCGGGACATCGCCGGGTTCCTGCCTTCTCCGCAGCCGTTTGGTGATCGTCGCCACCACAAGAGGGTAATGGGCCTGGGGCTCAGCGGTTGGCGGCGATCAACTCGGACGCGTGGCGGGTCGCGGTCTCGTCGCCCTCGGCCGCCCCCATCATGCGCCTGACCTCGTCGATCAGGTCATCGCCGGCAAGGGCGGCAACCCGGGCCGTGGCCGGCTCGGTGTCGATGTCCTTGGTCACGCTGAAGTGGGTGGCGGCCCGGGCCGCCACCTGCGGCAGGTGGGTGATCGCGATCACCTGTCGGCGGGCGGCTACATCCCGCAACCGGTCGCCGACCGCGCCGGCGGTGCTGCCGCCGATCCCGGCGTCGATCTCGTCGAACACGAGGGTCCGATCGCCGTCGCCGGTACCCGCACCGGAGCCCGCCAGGGCCAGCATCACCCGCGAGAGCTCGCCGCCGGAGGCGCTGTCTCGCAGGGGCTGAGCCTCCATGCCCGGGTTCGTGGCGAGCATGAACTCGGCAGATTCCGTTCCGGATGGCCCGGCGGCGTTTGGCCGCAGCTCGATCGACAAGGTCGCGCCGGCCATCGCCAGGTCGGCGAGATCCGCGGTGATCCGGCCGGCCAGGTCTTCCGCCGCTCGGCGCCTGCTTTCGGAAAGCTCCGTGCCCGCCCGGTCGAGGCGCGCCGTCGCCCTTTCGAGTTCGTCGCGCAAAGATGCCTCCCGGGCCTCCCCGCTTTCGAGGCGCCCGATCTCTTCCCGGCACCATTCGGCATGCGCCAGGACCGCATCGATCGATCCACCGTGCTTGCGTTCCAACCGGTCGAGCAGGTCGAGGCGGTCTTCCAGGAAGGCCAGGCGTTCGGGATCGGCTGTGACCCTCTCCACCCAGGCGCTCAACTCGACCCCGACATCCTCGAGCTCCAGGGCGAGGCCCTCGACCCGATCGGCGAGCCCGTCCAGATCCGCGTCGACGCCGCGCACCGTGCCCAGGGCATCGCGTGCCCGGGCCAACTCCCCGACGGCCCCGTCCGACGAGCCCAAGCCGTCTCCCCTAAGCCGCGATCCGGCGCCGGAGGCGGCTTCGCGCAACTGTTCGGCGTGCCGGAGCCTGGTCCGCTCGGTTTCGAGATCTTCCTTCTCTCCCTCGGCGGGCGCTGCCGCCTCGATCTCCTCCAGCTCGAACCGGTGGAGGTCGAGATCCCGCTCACGAGCCCGGTCCTCTCCCAGCAGTTCCTCCAGCTCGCTCTCGATCCGACGATGCTCGCTCCACGCTTCCCGATACTCCGCCAGGAGGGGCAGGTGATCCGCGCCCCCGGCGCCGTCCACCATCGCCGTCTGGACCGATCCGATCGTGAGACGGCGGTGCTCGTGCTGACCGTAGAAGGCGATCAGGCGGCCGGCGAGGACCTGCA
>JBEBXB010000044.1:0-12005 GCA_040391885.1 Conexibacter woesei
GGCTCTCCGACGAGTTCCTGTCCGGCCTGAACCGGATCGTGATCGTCGCCTGCGGCACCTCGTACCATGCGGGCCTGGTCGGCCGGTACGCGATCGAGCGCTGGGCCCGGGTGCCGGTGGAGATGGACGTCGCCTCCGAGTACCGTTACCGCGATCCCGTCGTCGGTCCCGATGATCTGGTCATCGGGATCACCCAGTCGGGCGAGACCGCGGACACCCTCGCCGCGATGCGGCTCGCCCGCGAGGCCGGGGCGACCGTGCTCGCCGTGACCAACATCATGGGCTCACAGGCGACCCGCGACAGCGACGCCGTGCTCTACACCCGGGCCGGGCTGGAGATCGGCGTGGCCGCGACCAAGACATACGTGGCCCAGGTCGCTGCCATGTACCTGTTCGCGCTGCGCCTCGCCGAGCTTCGTGGCAGCTTGACGCCGCCGGAGATCACGAACCTGGTCGCCGAGCTCAAGGCGATCCCGGAGAAGATGGAGCGGACGATCGATTCCGTGTCCGCGAGCGTGCTCAAGGTCGCCGAACGGCATGCCAACCAGAAGTTCTTCCTTTACCTTGGCCGTCACATCGGGCTGCCGGTATGCCTCGAAGGCGCGCTGAAGCTGAAAGAGGTCTCGTACATCCCGACCGACGCCTACGCCGCCGGTGAGATGAAACACGGCCCGATCGCCCTCTTGGACGAGTCGACGCCGGTGGTCTGCGTCGCCACGGAAAGCCCGATCCTCGACAAGATGCTCTCCAACGTCGAAGAGGTCCGGGCTCGCGGCGCCGACACGATCGCGGTCGCGACCGAGGGCTCCGACCGGGTCGCGCGCATCGCCGACGAGACGATCTTCGTGCCTGTCACCGACTGGATCCTGCAGCCTCTGGTGGCGATCCTGCCGCTGCAGCTGCTGGCCTACCACGTGGCCCGGCTCAACGGGCTCAACGTGGACCAGCCCCGCAACCTGGCGAAGACCGTCACCGTCGAGTAGCCGCGCCGACCGGCCCGCGGGATCGCCGCCAGGCCCGGGAGTAGGATGCGGGCAATGCTCGACCATTCGACGAGATTCAGGGACTGACGGTTGGCCGCCGGAGTGGGGATGGACCTGATCGAGATCGCCCGGGTCGAGCGTGCTCTCGACCGGCATCCGCGTCTCGCGGACCGGATCTTCACCCCGGCCGAGCAGGAGTACGCCTCCGGCCGGGCCCGCCCCGGGCAGCATCTCGCGGCCCGATTCGCGGCCAAGGAGGCCGTGGTCAAGGCGCTGGCCCTCGGGCCGGGAACCAGCCTGCGGGACATCGAGGTGATCCCCGGCGCACCGCCCGCGGTCCGCACGCACGGCGAGGTCGCCGACACCGTCGCCGCCAGAGGCGTGGAGATCCAGCTCAGCCTCACGCACTCGCGTGAGATGGCGGGAGCGGTGGCGGTCGCCGATCATCCCCGGGTGGACGGGCCGGCTCCGACCGCCTCCGCCGAGGAGGCATGAGGTGAGGCCCGACTGGCTGGACCCGGTATTCGATGCGTCCGGGATGGGCGCCGTGGATCGCTGGGCGATCGAGACGGCAGGGATCCCTTCCTTGACGTTGATGGAGGCCGCCGGTCGCGGGCTGGCCGAGACGGCGTCGCGTTTGGCCGGGCAGGGGGCCGTCGCGATCCTCTGCGGCAAGGGGAACAACGGAGGCGACGGGCTGGTCGCCGCGCGGCACCTGATCGACGCCGGCCATGAGGTGGGTGTCTTCCTGCTCTGGCCGGGTGACGAACTTAGCCCGGATGCGCGGGAGAACCTTGCCCGTCTCCCGGCGGACGTCGTGGCCGAGCTCGACCGGCCACCGAGCCCGGAGCTGCTCGACGGCTTCGCACTCGTGATCGACGCGCTGCTCGGCACCGGATCCTCCGGCGAGCCGCGGGATCCTGTGGCGGCGGCGATCCGGGCGATCAACGGTTCGAGTTGCCGGGTCCTCGCCTGCGATCTGCCCTCGGGAGTCGACGGCTCGACGGGCGAGACCGGTCTTTCGGTCCGCGCCGACGCGACCGTGACCTTTCACGCTCCGAAGCTGGGTCAGCTGGTCGCGCCCGGAAAGGGACGGTGCGGCGAGCTCGAGGTCGTCGATATCGGGATTCCGGCGGGCGCTCCCGAAGCCGAGTTTGGATCGCTCGGCCCGCAGGTGCTCGGTCTCCTCTCCCGGCGCGGGGCCGGATCGAACAAGTTCAGCTCCGGGCGGGTCTCCGTGGTCGGCGGGTCGGCCGGGCTCACCGGCGCGGTCTGCCTGGCCTCCGAGGCAGCCATCCGCTCCGGTGCCGGCTACGCCACGGCAGCGGTGCCGGGCGGCCTGGAAGCGATCTTCGAAGTGAAGCTGACCGAGGTGATGACTGCCGGGATGGGCGGCAATGCCCGCGAGTTGGTTCCACATGCGGTCGGAGCCATCCTCGACCACTGCCGGGGGGCGGACGCGGTGATCGTCGGATCCGGGCTCGGCCGCGGCTCCCGACGGGGTGAGCTGATCGCGGCGCTCACGGTCGGGATCGGGGCACCGCTGGTGCTCGACGCGGATGGCCTCAGCGCGACCGGGACGTCGCTGGACCCGATCCGGACCCGCACCGCGCCGACCATCCTCACGCCGCATCCCGGCGAGATGGGTCGCCTGCTCGGGATCAAATCGTCCGAGGTCGAGGCTCGGCGGCTGGATTCCGCGCGTGAACTCGCCAAGGACACCGGGGCGATCGTCCTGCTCAAGGGCGACGACACCATCGTCACCGACGGCGAGAGGGTCGCGGTGAACCGCCTGGCCGCGCCGGGGCTGGCCACTGCCGGCACCGGCGACGTCCTCTCCGGCGTCATCGGGGCGCTTCTCGCCAGGGGCTCCGAACCGTTCACAGCCGCCTGCGCCGCGGTCTTCGGGCACGCCCGGGCGGGAACCATCGCGGCGAAGCGGATCGGCAGTCCGGACGGTGTCATCGCCTCCGACGTCGTCGCGGCGCTGCCGCAGGCGTTGGTCCCTGCCGACCGCGGCGTCGAGTAATCTCGCGGATCATGCCGACTGTCGCCGAAATCATGGACCGTGAACCCGCCTCCGTCTCTCCCGACGACGGAATCAAACAGGTGATCGACGTCATGCAGACCCGGGATCTTCCCGGGGTGCCGGTCGTCGACGAGGTCCACAAGGTCATCGGGATCATCACCGACTCCGACCTCGTGATCTCGGACGAGAAGTCCGATTTCCACCTGCCGCACTACATCAGCATCATGGGCGGGATCGTCTTCCTCGAGTCCACCAAGCACTTCGAGGAGCGGGCGAAGAAAGCCTTCGCGGCGACCGCCTCGGACATGATGACCGCGAACCCGATCACGGTAAAGCCGGACGATCCGGTCGAACGCGCCGGCAAGCTGATCTCTGACTCCACGCACAATCGCCTCCCCGTCGTCGATGACGAGGGCCGACTGGTTGGCGTCGTCACGCGGGTTGACGTCCTGGCGGCCCTCACCGGGGCCTGATGTACGAACGGGCAGAAGCCCGCGTAGATCTCGAGGCGCTGAGCCACAACTGTCGCCTGCTCAAGTCGCGGCTCGCGCCCGGGGTCGAGCTCTGCCCGGTGCTCAAAGCAGACGGGTACGGCCACGGGGCACTCCACTGCGTGAGCACGGTGGCGGAGTCCGGGGCGGACCGGATCGCGGTCGCCACCGCGCGTGAGGGCGTGCAGGTCCGGTCGATCCTGCCGGACGTGCCACTGCTCGTGCTCGGGGCGCTGGCCCCGGGGGAGATCGAGATGGCCGTGTCGGCCCGGACCGACGTGGCCGCCTGGGATCCCGCCTTCATCGTCTCGCTGGCCACGCAGGCCGCGGCGATCGAGGGGCAGATAGGGGTTCACGTCAAGTACGACACCGGGATGGGCCGGCTCGGGTCGACGGATCCCGAGCAGGTCCTCGAGATGGCGCGGTCGGTCGCGGCCAATCCCAACTTGCGGCTCGAAGCGATCTGGACCCATTTCGCGACCGCGGACGAAGCCGACGCCTCTTTCCGGGATCTCCAGCGGGACCGCCTCGCCGAGCTGGGGGAGCGGGCCCGGCGCGAGTTCCCCGACGTCCGGCTCCACGCCGCCAACTCGGCGGCGATGATCGCGGATCCGGACTCGCACTTCGATCTGGTGAGGCCCGGCGTCGCCATCTACGGCATGGACCCCTTCGGCCATGATCCCGCCGATCACGGGCTCCGGCCGGTGCTCTCCTTCCATTCTTATGTCGCTTCGGTCAAGCCGTTCCAGCCGGGCATGAGCGCCGGATACGGGCGGACCTGGGCAGCCGACGTGCCGACCCGGGTCGCGACCGTCCCGGTCGGTTACGGCGACGGCGTCAGACGGGCACTCTCCAACCGCGGAGAGGTGCTGATCAACGGCAACCGCTACCCGATGGTCGGCACCGTCTCGATGGACAACCTGGCCGTGGACGTGGGTACCGACGATCCCGTCCAGGTGGGCGACGAGGTGACCCTGATCGGAGCGCAGCGGGGTTCCGAGATCCGAGCCGAGGAGATCGCGTCCTGGCTCGACACCATCAATTACGAGGTCACCTGTGGTCTCTCGCCCCGGGTCCCGCGGATCGGCGTGAATGACCCTCTCTGAAGTCGCGGCGCGCACGATCGGCGCACCTCCGGTCGCCCGTCTGCGGGAGATCCTCGGCGAGACCACGGCCTGGGTCGTCGGCGGCACCGTCCGCGACATCGCGCTCGGCCGCGAAGTGGGGGACCTCGACCTCGCCGTGGAAGGGTCGCCCAAGGAGCCCGCCCGCCGGATCGCCAAGGCCCTGGGCGGGGTCGCCTTCGAGCTCTCGGATGAGTTCCCCGCCTGGCGTGCCCGGGGCCGGGAAGGGGAATGGCAGGTCGACGTGGCCCGTCTGCGCGGCGGCAGCCTCATGGAGGATCTCTCGTTGCGGGACTTCACGCTCGGCGCGGTGGCCGTCGATCTGGCCACCGGCCTGGGGCATGACCCTTTGGGCGGCTTGCCGGACCTCCAGTCCGGGACGCTCCGGGCCTGCTCGGACCGTTCCTTCGTCGACGACCCGCTCCGCTTGATGCGGGCCGCCAGGTTCGCCTCCCAGTTCGGATGGACGCTCGACGACCGGAGCGCATCGCTCGCCCGGGCGGAGGCTCCCCGCGGGGCCGAACCGGCCGGGGAGCGGATCCTGGCGGAGCTGTGCCTGCTGGCGGCCGGCCGGGATCCGGTCGCCGGATTCGCCTGCATGGACCGGATCGGGCTGTTCGATTCGGTACTGCCGGAGATCGGCGCTCTTCACGGGGTGGTCCAGGGCCCGAACCATCACCTCGATGTGTACGGGCACACGATCGAGGTCCTGGAGGGGGTGCTCAGGATCGAGTCCGAGCTCGACCGGTTCGTCGGCGAGCGGGCAGCCGACACGGCCGAGTACCTGGCGCAGCCGCTGGCGGACGGCGTCAGCCGGGGCACCGGGCTCCGGCTCGCGGCTCTCTTCCACGATTGCGCGAAGCCGCCGACCCGGAAGGAGGAGGACGGCTTCGTCTCCTTCCGGGGCCACGACCGGCTCGGGGCCGAGATGATCCGCGGGATCTTCGGAGGCCGCCTGAAGTCCAGCCGCAAGCTCCGGGACTATCTGGCCGCCCTCACCAGGGACCATCTGGTCCTCGGCTTCATGGTTGCCGACATGCCGCTCGATCGCCGCCGGGTCTACCGCTACCTCAAGCGCACGGAGCCCAACGCGGTCGATGTGACCTTGCTCACGGTGGCCGATCGCCTCGCCGCCCGCGGCACCAGTTCGATCGCGGGACGCGAGATGGTCGCCGGGCATCTCGAGCTCGCCCGGGAGATGATCGGCCACGGGCTGGACTGGGACCGGGAGGGGCCGCCGACACCCCTGATCGGGGGTGTCGAGCTGGCACAGGAGCTCCAGATGAAGCCCGGCCCGAAGCTCGGCGAGCTTCTCGACGAGCTCGCCGCGGCCCGTTACGCCGGTGAAATCGAGACTGCAGGGGAAGCTGTAGAGCATGCCCGGCGCGTCCTCGAAGCCGAGTGAGTAGTAGCCTCACTCGCGAATGGCCAAAGAAGAAAAGATTGAGATGGAGGGCGAGATCACCGAAGCCCTGCCGAATACGATGTTTCGCGTCAAGCTCGACAACGACCACGAGGTGCTCGGGCACATCTCCGGAAAGATGCGGCGGCACTACATCCGCATCCTCCCCGGCGACCGGGTCAAGATCGAGCTTTCCCCCTACGACCTGACTCGCGGTCGCATCACCTACCGCTACAAGTAGGCGGCGGCAGCGCAACCGGAGGCCCGCTTCCGGTGTTCATACCCCTGATGCCCCTAACTTCCCCCTCATCACGTCCGGGCGGCGCCAACACCGCCCCTCTGTCCGCCGGCCTCAAGGGCGCCACGCTCTCGGCCGCGGTCATGTCCCTGCTGGTTACGGCGCTCCTGCTGGTCTCCGCCCAACCCGCCGAGGCGGCTTCGGTCCGTCGCGTCGACCTCGGCAGTGAGAACCTCGAGCGACTGACGCCCAACTGCGGCCGGAACTTCAGCCGGGACTGCGTCGCCGAGGGCAAGACGACGATCTTCCAGGCGAAGAGCAAGGGCATCCCCGGCCGGACCTTCGAGGTCCCGTGGGCTGGCAAGCTGATCTCTTGGTCGATCTCGCTGGCGAACGCGACGCAGAAGGAGATCACGATCGGTCAGGAGCCCGACGCCATCGTGCATGCGGCGCAACGACCGTTCTTCAACGGCATCTTCGGGTCGCCGTCCACCGCCAGGATCGCCGTCCTGAAGAGGGTGGAGAAGAAGGCGAAGGGCGCACCCAAGTACAAGATGGTCCGCCAGAGTCCGATCCAGACGCTCAACCCCTACTTCGGCACCACGGTCACATTCGCGCTGGAGAAGCCGCTGAACGTGATCAAAGGCCAGATAGTCGCTCTGACCGTCCCGACCTGGGCGCCCTCTCTTTGGAGGCCGCGCGCCTGCAACGAGACGCCTGGCTCGGTCCTGGACCCGGACAAGTGCGAAAGCCTGCTCTCCCAGTACAGCTCACGCGTCAGCCGGACCCCGCGCGGCGACGACAAGTGCAAGCTCGGGATCGACCGGACGACGAAGGAGCCCAACGAGGCCCTGGCGAAGTCGAGGGCCCAGACCGGGGTCGGTTCGGTGCGTCGCTACGGGTGCTACTACGGCCCCCAGGTCATGCTGTATTCGGCCACGGTGGTCGGCGCCAAGTAGCTCCACAGGCCACTTCGGCCGCTCCGAGATCCGCCCCGAAAGCCGGCGGGCCATCCCTTGCGGGGCCCCGTCCCCCGCATCGGAACGGGTTTACTCGTGTTATTCAGGGCAATGAGGTACCTGAACAGCATGACTCACCGACGCCCTGATTTGCGAACCGACGGCGGGAATCTACTCGCCTTCGCGGTGGCATCCCTAGCGGCCGCCGCCATGCTCATCTGCCTTGTCGCGAGCCCTGAGGCGGCCATTGCCAAGACCGGCAAACGGACCGTGCTCGGGAAGAGCAAGGTCGCGCACGATCCCAACTGCGGAATGAAGGCGACCAATCGCGACTGCTCGGCGGAAGGCAAGGTGACGGCCTACCAGGTCCTGCAGAAGGGGACTCGCGGCCGCTCGTCGGTCGTGCCGTACAAGAAGGGCAAGGTCGTCTCCTGGTCGATCTCGCTTTCGAATCCGACCCGGAAGCAGACCGAGGCGGCGGGCAACGCCCAGACCCCGTTCTTCAATCAGCTCTTCGGCGCACCGGCCAAGGCCCGCATCTCGGTTCTGCGCCAGGTCGACAAGAAGAAGAGCGGGCCACCGCGATTCAAGATGGTCCGGCAAAGCCCCCTGCAGACCTTGAACCCGTACTTCGGCAAGACGGTCCACTTCGCCTTGACGAAGCCCCTCAACGTGATCAAGGGCCAGGTCGTCGCCCTGACGATCCCGACCTGGGCGCCCGCGTTCTGGACTCCGAGGGCATGCAGCGCGTCACCGCTCGGTGGCCTGGTGAATCCCGCCGGCTGCTCCCGGGCCAAGCGCGCCAACACGTACCGCGCCAGCCGCGCGCCGGGCAAATGCACCCTCGGTTACAACCCGACGACCAAGGAACGCAACGAGGCGCTGCGCAAGACCCATCCCCAGCAGAAGGTGAATTCGGTCAAGCGGTACGGCTGCTACTACGACGGCAGCCGGCTGCTCTACACCGCGACGGTGGTCGCGAAGTAGTCGCCGTCACCGCCTGATCGGCCGGGTGGCTGTTCCCGGTACGCCGGGAACAGCCGGTCTCAGGCGGGCAGGCCGCAGAACTCGCAGGTTGCGAGATCGCGCGGCGTGAGCTGCTCGCAGCGGCGGCAGGACAGGAGGTTGATCGGGGTCCGCGGGAGGCGCGAAGCGCCTTCCTGGCTGGTCGGCAGCACCGCGGCTACCGGTTCGAGCTCTTCGCCTGTCTCGGCGTCGCGGTAGACGACGCCGTCCTTGGCGACGGCGAAGGCCTCACGCCCGGAGGCGGCTGCCCGGAGACGGAAGATCTGCTCGGTGCTGGCTTCAGAGTTCATTGCGAGGGAGAATATCCGGAAATGAAGATCCTCATCTTTCACGGGTACCTGCTTCGCGGGACCGGCAGCAACATCTACAACGCCAATCTCGCGCAGGCACTCGCCGCCATGGGTCACGAGGTCCATCTGCTCTGTCAGGAGCGCGAAGCCGAAGGGCTGGAGTGGGTGAACGCGGTCGGGACCTGGCCGAACGGGCGGCTCCAGGTGGAGCAGCTCCGCCGGGCGGGGAGCTCCGGGGGCACGGTCACCGTGTACCGGCCAGGCATCGGCCGGACCCTGCCGGTCTACGTGGAGGATCCCTATGAGGGCTTCGACGCCCGCGCCTATCCCCGGCTGAGCGACCCGGAGATCGAGAACTACATCGCGGTCAACGTCGATGCGGTCAAGGACGTGCTGCGGATCACGGGTGGCGTGGACGCCGCCCTCGCCAATCACCTGATCATGGGGCCGGTGATCCTCGCCCGGGCCGGGGTCCGACCGTATGCCGTGAAGAACCACGGCTCCGACCTCGAGTACACGGTCAAGCCGAATCCCCGGTTCCTACCGTGGGTCGAGGAAGGGCTGGTCCCCGCCGCTTCGGTCCTCGTCGGTTCCTGGCACACCGCCGCGTCTCTGTGGGAGGCGGTCCCGGGCGTCCCGCTGGAGGAAAAGACGGGCCTCGGCCCTCCGGGGGTCGACACCGACGAATTCGCGCCTGTGGAGCCCGGAGAACGGCGCGCACGGCTGCTGGGCGAGGCCGACCGCATCGCCGCCCTGCCTCAGGCGGGCAGTTTTGGCAGAGACGAGGAAATGGCTTCCGAGGCATTGCGCGAATTTGCCGCGGGCGACGGCCCCCGGGTGACCTTCGTCGGCAAGCTGATCGTCTCCAAGGGGGTCGACCTGCTGGCCGTCGCCTGGCCCTTGATCCATGGGGAGAGTCCCGACGCCCGTCTCCTGATCGCCGGTTTCGGCGCCTACGAGCTCGGGCTGCGAGCTCTGGTCACCGCATTGGAGGACGGTGACCTCGAGTCCGCGGCCGACATCGCCGAGGTGGGGCGGGGGCTGGAGGGTGGCGATCCGTCGCCGCTCGAGTACCTCCTGGCCTTTCTGGCCGATCCCCCGGCCGGCTACGCCGATGCGGCGCGGGCGGCGGCCGGCTCCATCTCGTTCTCGGGGCGTCTCGAGCACCACGAGGTCGCGGTCGTCGTCTCGTGCTCCGACGCGATGGTCGTCCCCAGCACCTTCCCGGAGGCGTTCGGCATGGTCGCGGCCGAGGCGGCGGCTTCCGGGGCGCTTCCCGTCTGCGCCGAGCATTCCGGCCTGGCCGAGGTCACCGCGGTCCTCGGGGCCGAGGTTCCGGCCGTCCGCGCCCTGACCGGATTCGCTCGCGGACCGGAAGCCGTCTCCGAGATCGGCCGCAACGTCAGCCGCTGGTTGGCCCTTCCGCGGGAGGAAAGAGCCCAGATCGGCAGGGATATAGCCGAGTGTGCGGATAGGAATTGGAGTTGGAGGGGTGTGGCGAGGGATGTGATTTCGGCTTCAGCAGGCCAAGTGCGCCCGGTTAGGCCGCCGTCGTGACCGCCGAGAAAGCTTTCGCCCCCAGCTTCATTAGAATGACGGCCGTCCGATGACTCGTCTTCCGATTTTGAAACTCGTCCTGGCCACCCTCGCAGCGGGAGCGGTCCAATCCGTCGTCCTTTTGCAGTTCGACTGGTTCGGTGATGCCGCTTCGACGGCCGCCGGCCCGATCGACACGTTGATGGATGTGACGATCGTCGCGTCGTCGTTCGTCTTCGCGCTGGTGTGCGTCTTTCTCGGCTACGCCCTGATCAAGTGGCGGGTCAAGCCCGGCGACGAAGGGGACGGTCTGCCGATCCACGGCAACACCAAGCTGGAGATCTGGTGGACCCTGATCCCGGTTCTGCTCGTGACCTCCCTGGCCGCCTACAGCTGGGTCGTCCTCAACGACATCGAGAAGCAGGACGCCGACGCGATGACGGTCGACGTCTACTCCCAGCAGTTCGCCTGGACTTTCGGTTATCCCGAGAGCGGCAACAAGTGGGCCGAGGGCGAGCTTCACGTTCCGGTCGGCAAGCAGGTCATCTTCAAGCTTCACGCCCAGGACGTCATCCACTCCTTCTGGGTTCCCGAATGGCGGATCAAGAAGGACAACGTCCCCGGAATCACGACCGACGCGATCATCACGCCGGACAAGGAAGGCACCTTCCAGCTCATCTGTGCGGAGCTCTGCGGCATCGGTCACACGACCATGCAGGCGAAGGTCGTCGTCGAGTCCGAAGAGAAGTACAACGCGTGGGTCAACAATCTTAAGAAGGAAGTTCCGGCTTTCCTCATGTCCGCCGACGAGGCACTCGAAGTGCAGCGGCGGGCCGAGGAACGCGCGGGTGGTATCCAGGGAAGTGGCGTAGAAGAAGAAGGCTCCGGCAACCATGCTGACTGACGCCCACGCCCGAATCGCAATTACGGAGGTCAAGTAGAAAATGGCAATGGCACTCAGACAGCCCGGTTGGTACCGCGGCCTTCTCGGCTTGTTGCTCGGTGCGGGTTTCGGCTTCGGTCTAGTGATCGGCCTTCGCGCACTCGCCGGACTTGAGCTCTTCCAGACCGAGCAGACTGGCTACCCGCATGTCGTGGTCCCGCTGATCACGGCACCGTTCGGGTTCCTCTTCGGCTTCGGTGCCTTCGACTTCTGGTTCCGTTGGGCCGCCGGCAAGCCGACCATCCCGGACGATCACGCCGATCACGGGGCGACTCGTTGGCAGGACTACTTCAAGTTCAACACCGATCACAAGGTGATCGGCATCCAGTACATCGTCGTCACCCTGTTCTTCTTCCTGATCGGCGGGCTCCTGGCCCTGCTGATGAGGGCCGAGCTCGCGCAGCCCGGCACCCAGATCGTCGCCGCGAACACGTTCAACGGCCTGTTCTCGACCCACGCGACGGTGATGATCTTCCTGTTCATCATTCCGATCTTCGCCGGACTGGCCAACTACGTCGTGCCGCTGATGCTCGGCGCTCCGGACATGGCCTTCCCGCGTCTCAACGCGCTCAGCTTCTGGTTGCTGCCGATCGCCGGCGTGATCTTCCTGGGCTCGTTCCTCGCTCCGGGCGGCGCCTTCGACGCCGGCTGGACGGGCTACGCGCCACTGTCAGGAGGCGCGCCATTAGGCCAGACCTTCTTCAATATCGGCGTGCAATTCGCCGGGGCTTCCTCGATCGCGGCGGCCCTCAACTTCCTGGTGACGATCATCACCATGCGTGCGCCGGGCATGAACCTGTGGCGCATGCCGCTGATGGTCTGGGCCCAGCTCGCGACCTCGCTGCTCGTCGTCGGTGCGACCCCGTTCGTCGCCGGCGCCCAGTTCATGACGCTCTTCGACCGTGTCCTCGGGATGAACTTCTTCAACTTCCTCGAGGGCGGCGACGTCATCTCCTACCAGCACATCTTCTGGTTCTACTCGCA
>JBEBXB010000045.1:0-11790 GCA_040391885.1 Conexibacter woesei
GAGATCAAATGTCAATGTTGCTCGCCTCCTTGGCGTAGGTCTCGATGAAGTCACGGCGAGGCGAAACCTGGTCGCCCATGAGCATCGAGAAGATCTGGTCGGCGGCGGTGGCATCCTCCAGCGTGACTCGTTGAAGAGTCCGGCTGGCGGGATCCATCGTCGTTTCACGGAGCTGGTCGGCGTTCATCTCGCCGAGGCCCTTGAATCGAGTCAACTGGACTCCGTGCTTGGCCAGGTCGAGAACCGCCCGGCGGAGATCGAGGATGCTGTCCGCTTCCTCGGCCCGATCCTTGAGGGTGACCCGGAAGGGCGGACGCCCGAAGGCGCTCTGGAGCTCCGAGTGGACAGCCGCGAACCGCCGGAAGTGAGTGCCTTCGAAGAGCCGGGCCGGCAGAACGTGGTTGCGGGCCAGACCGGAACGGCGGTGAACCGCCTTGATCGAGGTGTCCTCACCCTTCCGGGCGGTGATCTCGGTGACGAAGGCGTCCTCGTCATGTTCGGTTTCGCTGAGGATCCGCCGAACGTCGTCGACCGTGGTGGCTGTCTCGTCGAGCAGACGTGACTCCGAGATGAAGCGGATCACGTCGTTGCCGAATTCCGCCTGAAGGGCGGCGTTCCAGCTTTCGTATTCCTTCGAGCGGCGAACGTAGCTCTGCCAGCGGCTCTTGTTCAGCCTCACGACCTTGCCGGTGGCGTCGGTGACCTCGTATTCCTCGAGCCGGTCGCGCAGCAGCAGCTCCTCGAGCTCGGATTCCTTGTCGAGGTAGGTCTCCTGATTGCCGCGCTTCACCTTGTAGAGCGGGGGCTTCGCGATGTAGACGAAGCCGGCGTCGATCAGCGGCTGCATCTGCCGATAGAGGAAGGTGAGGACCAAGGTCCGGATGTGGGCGCCGTCGACATCGGCATCGGTCGCCATGATGATCTTGTGGTACCTGGCGTCCTCGATGTTGAACTCGTCGTGGATGCCGGTGCCGATCGCGGTGATCATCGCCTGGATCTCGTTGTTGGCCAGCACCTTGTCGATGCGGCTCTTCTCGACGTTGATGATCTTGCCCCGCAGGGGCAGAACCGCCTGCGTCGCACGGTCGCGCGCCTGTTTGGCGGATCCGCCGGCCGAGTCGCCCTCGACCACGAAGATCTCGGCGTGCTCGGGGTCGCGAACCGAGCAATCGGCGAGCTTGCCGGGCAGGGTCGAGTTCTCCAGGGCCGATTTGCGGCGGGTCAGATCGCGGGCCTTGCGGGCCGCCATCCGGGCCCGGGCCGCCTCGACCGCCTTGGTGATGATGCCGCGCGCCTCTGCGGGGTTCTCCTCCAGGAACTCGGACAACTTGCGGTTGACCGTCTCCTCGACCAGGCCGCGCACCGACGGGTTGCCGAGCTTGGTCTTGGTCTGACCCTCGAACTGGGGATCGTGAAGCTTGACCGAGATGACCGCCGTCAATCCCTCGCGGACATCCTCGCCGGCGAGGTTGACGTCCTTCTCCTTGAGGATGCCGCGGTTGCGGGCGTAGGCGTTGAGCGTGCGGGTGAGCGCCGACCGGAAGCCGGAGAGGTGGGTGCCGCCCTCGTGGGTGTTGATGTTGTTCGCGAAGCTGAAGATCGACTCCTGGTAGGAGCCGTTCCACTGCATCGCCAGCTCGACCTGTCCCTCATCCTCGTCACCCTCGAAGTACACGACCTTCTCGTGCATGACTTCCTTGGACTCGTTCAGGTATCGGACGAAGTCCTCGATCCCGCCCTCGTACTGGAACTCCACCTTCTGGGGCTCGACGCGTTCGTCAGTCAGAGAGATCTTGAGCCCGCGGGTGAGGAAGGCCGTCTCCCGCAGACGATCGGCCAGGATGCTGAACTCGAAGTCCAGAGTCTCGAAGATCTCCTCGTCGGGGAGGAAGGTGATCTGGGTGCCGGTCTCGGTCGTGGCTTCGCCCTTGACGAGCTCGGTCATCGGGCGGCCGCGCTCGTAGTGCTGTTCCCACACGTAGCCATCTGTGCAGATCCGGAGGTCGAGGGAGGACGAGAGCGCGTTGACCACCGATGATCCGACGCCGTGGAGCCCACCCGAGACCTTGTAGCCGCCACCTTCGCCGAACTTTCCGCCGGCGTGGAGCACGGTGAGGACGACCTCGGCCGCGGGCCGGCCTTCCTTCTCCATGATGCCGACGGGAATGCCGCGACCGTGGTCGGTGACCGTGACGCTGCTGTCCGCGTGGATCGTCACCTCCACCGAGTCGTTGTGGCCCGCGAGGGCTTCGTCGACGGAGTTGTCCACGATCTCGTAGACGAGGTGATGGAGACCACGCGGACCGGTCGAGCCGATGTACATGCCCGGCCGCTTGCGCACTGCCTCGAGACCTTCGAGGACCGTGATGTCCTTGGCTCCGTAGGAGCCCTCGCCGCTGCTCTTGTTATCAGCCAATTACTACCTTTCAGGAAACTGGTCGGTGGTCACCGCGAACCCGGCGCCCTGTGGAAAAGCAGGGTTCGGTGATCCCGGAAGTCAAGGATTCATAATACCAGTAGCCGGCGGATCAACCGGTCACCTTCAACTTAAAAAGTCCTGCAAATGGTGACTTTTTACCCGGGATGTGAGGGTTTGTTCGACTTCAGGTACTTCATCCGGCCCGGAATCGCAGTTTTTCCGGACCTTTTCCGTCTAGTTCTTGGTCTAGCTTGGCCTTCAGACTCGTCTCCATGAGAGCCAGTTCCTGCGCCCAGACCGCGCTCTCGCACTCAACTGTGAGAACTCCGTCGCGCTCGGCCACCGGTCTCGTCACCGCGGCCAGTTGGGTGCCCATGGCCCGGCTCCAGACCGTCTGGATCGCCGCCAGCGGCGTGACCGGGGCGATCGAATCCCGAAACGAACCGGCCGCCGACCCGATCGGCCGCGGGGCGGGGCTTCGGCCGCGTCGGTCACGCATCTGCGGATTCCGGTTCGGCCGGTGTGAGCAGGTCGAGAATGCGTACACGAGAGAGATCGGATCGTTCGGGGATCAACTCACCCTCGGCCGCGGTGATCACCGTCTGCCCGCCGGCCAGGAGCCGGTCGACCAGTCTGTTGCGTCGATCCTCGTCGAGCTCGCTCATCACATCGTCCAGGAGCATCAAAGGTGCCGGGCGCCCCGCCCTGAGCAGTGAGTCGCGCTCGGCGAATAGGAGGGCGAGAAGGCCGATGCGCTGCTGTCCCTGAGATCCGAACCGGCGAAGTTGGCGTCCGTTGAACTCGAGGCGAAGCTCGTCGTGATGTGGACCCCACGTGGTCCTTCCGTTGCGAAGATCGGCTTCAAACCTGGAGGCGAGTCCCTGGATGAACTGATAGCCGTCGAGCGAGGCCCCGGGCCGGAACTCGAGGCGATTGTCCCCATCCAGGCCCAGATCCCGGGCTGCGTCCGACCATGATTCCGAGATCTCCTCAACTGCCTCCGCACGGCTCTTGGCGAGCGCTACCCCGGTGGATGCCACCTGTCTATCCCACGTGGCCAGTTGAGATCGGTCTCCCGTTCCTTCTCGCAGACGGGAGAGCAAGGCGTTCCGCTGCGCCAGGGCACGCCCAAACTCCTTCCGAAGCCCTCCCTTGCGGGGCCATCGGGCGGAGATGAAGCTGTCCAGGTGGGATCGTCGCCCGGCGGGCGGTCCTTTCACGAGTTCAAGGCGATCGGGCGAGAAGACCGTGACCGCGGGCCGGTGGTTGACTGCCTCCGCCCGCTCGATCACCGCGCCGTCCATGGTGAACCGATTGCCCTCGGACCGGTCGATCGCAGACATGAACGTGTGGGTCACGGACGACTCGCCGGCGTCCGCGGTGACATCTACCCGGCACCGGGCCCATTGGGTCCCGAACGGGATTAGGTCACGCCGATCGGAAGTCCGGAAGGATCGCGCGGTGAGGCCGAAGTAGATGGCCTCGACCAGATTGGTCTTACCCGCACCGTTCGGCCCGATCACCACGGTCAGGCCCGGATCCAGATCGAGCTCCACGCCCGAGAGCGACCGGATGCTGTCGGCCGCTACCCGGGCGACCCGCATCGGCCTACTCGGTCAGCCGGATCGGCATGACGAGGTAACGGAAGTCGTCGCCATCCACCGGCTGGAGGAGCCCGGGACGGAGCGGGGAGATCAGGCGCAGTAGGACCTCGTCGCCCTTGATCGCCTCGAGACCGTCCCGGAAGAACTCGTGATTGAACCCGATCGCCAACTCTTCACCGTCGAAGCTGGCCGGCAACTTCTCTTCCGCATCGCCGAGATCCGGCGTCTCCGCGGAGATGGTCAGCTCCCCGGGGGAGAGGGCGATCTTCAAGGGGCGATTCTTCTGGGCCATCTGGCTGACCCGCTTGACCGACTCCAACAGTTCGATTCTCGGCAGCCGGACATCGTGCTCCCAGGACTCGGGGAACAGCTGCTGATACTTGGGGAACTGGCCGTCGACGGTGGTCGTCGAGAGGATGGCACCGTCGACGGTGAAGACCACGACCCGGTCGGTGACAGCCAGTCGTACCGCGTCCGCCTCCGAACCGGCGAGGAGCCTGGACAGCTCCTTCAGGGCACGGGCCGGGATGTTCCGGTCGAGATCGGTCGCCACGGGCTCGGCCAGACGGGTCTGCTTGACGGCGAGCCGATACGAGTCGGTCGCAACCATGGTCAGCTCGTTACCGGCGGCGAGAACCTGTACGGAAGTGAGGACCTGACGCATGTCGTCACGGGAAGCGGCCCGCGCAACCAGGTCGATGGTGTCCAGGAGGGATTCGCGGCCGAGCGAGATCGTGTCCCCGCCGGTGCCGGGAAGGGGCGGGAAGTCGTCACTGGAAAGTGTGCGGATGTGGAAGTTGGAGCTTCCCGAACGGATTTCGACGTCGGAGGTCGCGGACCTGTACTCGATCTCGGCCTGACCGCTGCCCAGCAACCTGGAGATGTCGGCAAAGAGGCGACCGGGGAGCAGGACCTTGCCATCACCCTCGATGGTCCCCTCGATGTGAACGGGGACACGGAGACTGAGGTTGCCATCGGTGGAGCTGAACGAGAGACGTCCCTCGGAGGCCTGGACCAGGATGCCACCGAGTGCCGGGTTGACACCGCCGGTAGCCAGGGTTCGAGCGACCAGGGAAAGCTTTCCACTGAGTTCGGTGTTCTTGATTGAGAACTTCAAAATCCGACTACCTCTTTGAATGGTGTTGGTCTGTTGATACTGACGTAAAACTGCCGGGAAGCGCTTGGCGGTGCGGTTCTCCCTGTGTGTTCACTGTGGAGTGATGGGGATTGTCGCAAGCTGCCCGGCGTCGGATCAGCCAGGATCGACGGGACTGTGGATTCGAGCCCTGAGGCTTTCCACAGCCGTGGTGACCTGGGGATCCTGATTCATCTGCTCCTTGATGCGGTTGATAGAGCTCATGATCGTCGTGTGGTCACGACCGTCGTAGAGCAGTCCGATCTGGGGCAGGGAAAGGTCGGTCATCTCCCGGGTGAGATAGATCGCGACGTTGCGGGCGGTGCGGGTCTTCTGGTCGCGTTTCCGGCTGGCAAGCGAGTCGACGTCGACGTTGAAGTAGGCCGCGGAGGCTTCGCGGATCGCTTCCGGGGTGACCCGGATGGCCGGGGCGGTCGCCTGTCCGGGGAAGACCTGGCTGATCATCTCGACCGTGACGGGAGCGGCATGGAGAGAGGCTTCGGCGATGGTGCGGGTGAGAGCACCTCGGAGTTGACGGAGGTTCGTCTCGACTCGACGGGCGAGGAGCGTGAGGGCTTCCTGGTCGGCAATCTCGAGCCCGGCTTCGGTGACGAGATGACGGAGGACAGTCAGGCGGGTCGCGAGGTTGGGTGAGTCGAGGGGCACCGTGAGGCCCCATTCGAACCGGTCGCTGAGGCGGTCAGCAAGGGTGGATATCTCCGCGGGGAGGCGATCGGCGGAGAGGACTATCTGGGCACCGGCTTCATGGAGGGCATTGAAGGTGTGGAAGAACTCTTCCTCGGTACGGGCCTTGCCGGCGATGAACTGGATGTCGTCGATCAAGAGGACGTCGAGATTTCGATAGCGACGCTTGAACTCCTCGGTGCCGTTCTCACGAAGGGCCGAGACGAACTCGGCCGTGAAGGCTTCGGCATTGGTGAACATGACGTTCAACTCCGGGACGTTCTGGCTCAGGTAATTGGCGATGGCCCCGAGGAGGTGGGTCTTGCCGAGTCCTGGTTGACCGTGGAGGAAGAGCGGGTTGTAAGCCTCGGACGGGGCTTCGGCGACGGCCAGCGCGGAGGCGTGGGCGAGATGGTTGCCTGGGCCGATCACGAAACGGTCGAAGGTGTGGGTCGGGTTGGGACCGGGGACCGGGGTCGCGGCGGTCGGTTCGTTCGCCTCGGCCTGGGCGGGGGCGAAGGTGACTGTGGTGACCGAAGAGTCGGATTGGGAGATCGCGTGGTCGATGAGGCCCATGAAGCGGCGCTCTACCCAGGTGCAGGTCGCGTCGGGCCCATCGAGGTGAAGCGTGTCTCCGCGGACGGCGCGGGCCTGGAGGGGAGCGAGCCACATCCTGAAGGTGGATTCGGGGACGGTCGCGGCGAGGGACGCCCGAATGGTGTCCCACTCCCGAACTGCCTCTGGGGTTGCCGATTCACTCGAAGGAGTGCGCCGATTGGCTGTGGGAGTGGTTTTCGTGGTGGGAATCGGCATCGATAGATCGACCCGTACCGGCTTGGAGGCGGTTCTCCGAGGGTTCGGGTGCTCAGGGTTGCGACCATAGCGCCGGACCGGGGAGGCGTGGCTCCGACCGCCGCAAATCGCGAGGAAATATTCATTGATCCGCCGACGGGGTTGATATGGCGGGAGCGGCAGGAAGCCACGAGAGGGGCAATGTCCTTATACTGCCCGACTTCTATGAAGCGTACTTACCAGCCAAAGAAGCGCAAACGCGCAAAGACGCACGGTTTCCGGGCCCGTATGGCCACCAAGGGTGGACGCGAGGTCATCCGGCGTCGTCGGCGCAAGGGCCGTAAGCGGCTCGCCGTCTGACGATGACCGGTCCCGGCCCTGGATCTCCCAGGCGCCGTCGACTCTCCCGTAGCGGAGATTTCAAGCGGGCTTACAGGGAAGGGTCGTCGAAGGCGACCCGTTACCTGGTTCTCTACCGTTTCGATCGCAGTTCGGACGACGACTCCGAGGTTCGACTCGGGGTGTCGGTCTCCAAGAAGTTGGGGGACGCCGTGACCCGGAATCGGGTGAAGCGGGTACTGAAGGAGGCTTTTTGGGGTCAGGTCGACCCGGAGGAGGCCGATCAGGACTTCGTGCTCGTGGCCCGGCAGTCGGTTGGAGAGGTGATCGAGAAGGATGGGCTCGAAGGCGCTTCGGTCTGTGTGGCCGAGGTTCTGGCGATGGGAGAGAAGGGTGGCAAGCGTTCCACGTGAAACGGATCGTGCTCCTGCCGATCATGGCTTACACCCGTTACATCTCCCCGATGTTCCCTCGCCGGTGTAAGTACGAGCCCACCTGTTCTGCCTATGCGATCGAAGCGATTGAGCGTTTCGGTGCCCTACGGGGTACAGTTCTCGCCTGCTGGCGCATCCTGAGATGCAATCCGTTCAGTCACGGAGGTTTCGACCCCGTGCGTGACACCTTTACTTTCAAGGTCGGGCCTATTGATCCGGCCGTCTACCACGGAGATTCCGAACCGCGTTGACGCCCCTCGCCGTAAACACAGTCGCAAACATTCTCCAACCGCTGATCAATATCGCGAACGGAGTCCTCGAGGCATTCCACGACTGGGGTCTCAGTTGGGGAATGGCGATCATCGCCTTGACGATCGTCACCCGAGCCCTGCTCATACCGCTGACCTACAAGCAGCTGAAGGGAATGCGGGCCCTGCAGGCGTTCCAGCCGCAGATCAAGGCTCTTCAGGAGAAGTACAAGAACGATCGTCAGCGCCTCTCCCAGGAGATGATGAAGTTCTACCAGGAGAACAAGATCAATCCCCTGGCTTCCTGCATCCCGCTGCTGGCGCAGATGCCGATCTTCATCACCCTCTTCTACACGCTCAAGGGCCCGCTTCGCGAGGACATGTGCGGACAGACCGCCAAGGCCTGTGGCGAGATCATGAACCCTGTGACCGGCCAACTCGGTGGCTTCGGGGAGTCCTTCTTGATCATCCCCGACCTGACGGCCAAGGCCACCGGGGCGGTCCTGATCACGCTGATGGTCCTCTATGTCGGCACCCAGCTCGTCTCGGGTCTGATCACGGCGACCACCGCCGACAAGAACCAGCGGATCATGATGCTGGTCCTGCCCTTCATCTTCATCCCGTTCATCATCTCCTTCCCCGCCGGCTTGGTTCTCTACTGGATCACGACCAACTTCTGGACCATCGGTCAGCAGTACGTCGTGAACAAGGTGATTCCGCCCCCGGTGATTCCCTCCCCGGCAGAAGCTGCGGCCGTCAAGGCACCACCGCCCCCGCCCCGCAAGAAGAAGCGCCGGCGGTAGACGGCCCGGTGGGCGTCTAGACTGCGACCGATGGAAGCCTCCGAGTGGCCGGCGGATCCGGCAGACCGAATCATCGCCCTGGTCGAGTGCGTCCTCGACCAACTCGACCTCGACGGTGACGTCGAGATAGTCGAGGACGAAGAGACGATCACCGCCACCGTGGTCGGCGACGAGGACTACGGTCTTCTCATCGGCCGCCGCGGACAGACGATCGACGCCCTCCAGTTGCTTTCCTTCCAGGCTGCCTTTCAGGGAATGCGGGACCGGAAGCGCGTCGTGCTCGACGCCGCCGGGTACAGGGCACGCCGCGAAGAGATCATCACCGAACGGGCCGATCGGGCCGCCGACAAGGCGATCGACACTGATTCCGAAGTGGAGCTCGACGCGATGAGCGCCAGGGAGAGGCGCATCGTCCACGAGCACCTCAAGCCCCGACCCGAGGTGGAGACCTTCTCCACCGGCGACGACCCCCATCGTCGGGTGGTCGTGGCCCCACTTCTGCCCGAGTGACCCCGGCTGGACAGCCCTGGCTCGACCCGGGGATCACCACCCGGTTGGAGCCGATGCTCGACCTGCTCGACTCCAGTCACGTATCCCTCAGTTCGGTCACCGATCCGGGGAGCGCCCGGAAGATACATCTGGCCGACAGCCTCTCCGGGTTGACGGTCGACGAGGTCAAGGAGGCCGAACGGGTAGTCGATCTCGGTGCCGGCGCCGGATTCCCTGGAATCCCGTTGGCCGTCGCGCTTCCGAAAGCGCGCTTCACTTTGATCGATTCCGTGGGCCGCAAGGTCGAGTTCATGAATGAGGCTATTTCGGCTCTGGGACTGGATAACGCCGTTGCCCTCAAGACTCGGTCCGAGGATTGGTCACGGGGAGAGGGGCGTGAGTCATGCGACCTGGTGACGGCCAGGGCGGTCGCCCCGCTCGAAGCTCTGGCGGAGCTCGCCTCGCCGCTCTTGATCGAGGGAGGGTCACTGGTCGCCTGGAAGGGCGAACGGGAACCCGAGGGCGAGGAAGCCGTGGCCCGGTTGAGCTCGCGCCTGGCCATGGAGTTGGACCGCACGATTTCGGTCAAACCCTTCCCCGGGTCGCGGAATCGGCATCTATACGTGTTGAAGAAGAGCGGGCCGACGCCCGAGGGACTGCCCCGTCGGGCAGGCATGGTCCGCAAGCGGCCACTCTCCCTCTAAGCTGGCCCGCGCATGAGAAAGAGTGAGTTGACCCAATGGGACTGATCTACGCGATCGCAAATCAGAAGGGCGGGGTCGGTAAGACGACCACCGCCGTAAATCTGGGAGCCGCGTTCGCCCGCCTGGGCAAACGCGTTCTCGTGATCGACCTCGACCAGCAGTGCAACGCCACGGTCGGGCTCGGTCTCGATAAGGACGACCAACCTTCGACCTACGACGTTCTCTCCGGCGAGACGACCATCGCGGAGGCCGCGAAGGCGGCCGGACCCGACAACCTTTGGGTCGTCCCGGCGAGCCGCGACCTCGCGGGATCGGTCGTGGAGTTGCCCCGTCTCGAACGCCCCAACTACCAGCTACGGGACCACATGGGCGACATCGACGATCACTTCGACGTGGTTCTCATCGACTGCCCGCCCGCCTTGGGACCGGTCACCGTGAACGCCCTGGTGGCCTCGGATCGGGTGATCGTGCCGGTTCAGGCCGAGTACCTCGCCCTCGAAGGCCTGGTCGAGTTCCTCGATACCCTCTCGACCGTGCGCAGGGAGATGAACACCTCGCTGGAGTTGGCGGGCGTGCTGGTCACCATGCACGACGAGCGGACCCGTTTGGCTCAGGACGTGGAGCGCGAGCTACGTGACCATTTCTCGGAGACAGTCTTCCGGAACGTGATCCCGCGCACCGTGCGGGTTGCGGAAGCCCCCAGCTACGGCATCCCCGTGACCGATTACGCTCCTAGCTCACGTGGATCCACTGCATATGTCGCCTTGGCGGAGGAAGTGATCACCCGTGGCTGAACGACGCGGAATGGGACGCGGCCTGGGAGCGATCCTCCCGGAGAGCGCCACCGGTCCGGAGATGCGCGAGTTGCGCGTCGACGTGATCAAGCCCAACCCCGGCCAGCCCCGGAGCCGGTTCAAGCCCGAGGCGCTGGAGGCCCTCTCCGAATCTATCGCCGCATCCGGAGTGGTCCAACCACTTATCGTCAGGTCTGTCGGCCGTGGCTCCTACGAGATAATCGCCGGCGAACGACGGTGGCGAGCCGCCCAGATGGCGGGCGTCGAGAAGGTCCCAGTCGTGATCCGGGACTCGGACGAAGCCGACCGTCTCGAGGTCGCCCTGATCGAGAACATGGTCCGGGAGAACCTGAACCCCGTCGAAGAGGCCAAGGCCTGCGCGGCGCTTGTCGAGGATCTTGGCCTCAGCAAGGAGGACCTCGGCAAACGGGTAGGACGCAGCCGGCCCCAGATCTCGAACCTGATTCGCCTGCTCGACCTGCCGGACGAGGTTCTCGAGATGCTCGAGCAGGGCGAGCTTTCCGAGGGCCACGGCCGCGCCATCCTGCAGGTACCGGAGCATGATCGCCGTCGCAGCCTCGCGCGGCAGGCTCTCAACGAGGGCTGGTCGGTCCGCCAGACAGAGGCCGGTGCCCGAAAGCTCGCCGAACCGGCGGCCGGAAAGACCTCGAACCCGGGGCTCAGCGCCGAAGAGCGCGAGGCGATCTCCGCCGTCACCGAACGGTTGGAAACCGGTCTCGACCGGGCCGTGCGGATCAAGCCGCGCGGCAAGGGGCTCGTGCTCGAGATCCAGCTGGACGATCTCGACCAGGTAATCGACCTGGCGGACCGCCTCGATTGACCTCCGGACGCGCCGCGGCACCGGTCACCGGCCGGTCGCCCCGGCCCCCGGGCGGCGAGGCGACACCAAACATCTGCCGACAGTACAATTCCGGCTTCCGCAAGGGCGATTAGCTCAGTTGGTTAGAGCGCATCTCTGATAAGGATGAGGTCCCTGGTTCGAATCCAGGATCGCCCACTCACCCGCCTGCCGCTTCCGGCGGTCCCTTCCAATCCTCCTCGCCGCACCCCGGGACCGGCGAGGGCCGCCCGCCACTTATAATCGATTGTCCGATGCGTGAGGTCCAGATCTACGGCGTCAGTTTCGACATGGTCGGCAAGCAGCCGATCGTGCTCTTGAAGACGGTCGACGACAACCGGTTTCTTCCGATCTGGATCGGCCATCCTGAAGCCGCCGCGATCCTCATGAAGCTTCAGGGTGCCGACACCCCTCGTCCGATGACTCACGATCTGATGGTCGACATGCTCGATCAGGTGGAGACCAAGTGCGAACGGATCTCGATCA
>JBEBXB010000046.1:0-11379 GCA_040391885.1 Conexibacter woesei
GATGGCTGATCGCCTCGTCCGCGTGCAGCAGGGCGGCGATGGTGGGGAACTCGGAGAGGCCGTAGCCCTGAACGACGTCGCAGCCCGGGAGGGAGTTGTTGAGCGCCTCGATGACCGTGGCGGGTACCGGCTCCGAACCGGTGACGATCCAGCGGAGATCCGACGACCGGGCCCGGTCCAGCAGCTCCGGGTTCGTCGCCAGCTGCTTGAGCAGGGTGGGGACCAGGAAGGTATGGGTGACGTCGTGCTCGACGGTGAGGTCGATGACCTTCTCGATCGACGCGCCGCCGGTCGGCATCAGGACGGTGTGGCCGCCGACCATCATCAGGGCCAGCACGACATCGTGGAATCCAGCCGCCCAGGAGAGCGACGGCACGCAGAGGTAGATGTCGTCGCGGGTCACCCCGAGATCGGCGATCTGGGAGTAGGAGTTCCAGAGGACCCCGGCGTGGGTGTGGACCGCCGCCTTGGGCAGCCCGGTGGTTCCGGACGTGTAGTAGTGGATGAAGGTGTCGGTGGGCGCGGGATGATGCTCGGGCGGTTCGGTCCCGGCGGCGGCGAAGGCGTCTTCCCAGGAGATCGGTGAGCACGACGGGGGAACCTCGACCTCGCCGACGGTGACGATCTTCGACGGAAGCTCGTCGAGCTCGCTCAGCGCCCGTTCGGCGGCCCGGTCGGCGATCAGCATCGAACAGTCGCTGTCGGCACAGACATGCCGGACCTCGGGCCCGCGAAGCAGGACGTTCACGGGCACGCAGATGGCGCCCATCGCGGCCAGCCCGAAGAACACCTCGGGCCATTCGTGCCGGTTGCTCATCAACACGGCGATCCTGTCCCCGGGCTTCACCCCGAGGCCGGCCAGCGCGGCGGCGGTCCGGCAGCTGCGCTCATGGAGCTCACGGAACGTTCTCGATTCGCCGGCGTAGATGAGGGCGACGCGATCGCGGTCGGGCGAGAATGCCCGGCGGCCGAGCAGATCGAAGACGTTGTAGTTGATGTCCATTGGTCCGATGATGCTGTGCTTCGAACGGCCCGGGGCGGGAATGCCCCGTCGGGAGTTGTTGGTGCCTCTATACGTCGGAGGTCGCGGTGGACTCGGCGGCAGCCTCGGTAACCGGGTCCGCTTCCGCTTCGACATCGTCGGCATCGTCCGGCGCGTCCGCCGGGAGCCTCCCCTGGAGACGCAGCACGAGCAGCGCCATCTGGCCGGCGAGCTGATCGTCGGCCGACCCGTTGAGATCGAGCCCTGTCACCTCTTCGATCCGGCCGAGCCGGTACCTGATCGTGTTCTCGTGGACACCGAGGCTGGCGGCGGACTGACGGATGCTGCGGGCGTGCGCGTAGAACGCCGCCATCGTCGTCAGCAGCGTCGCCATCGCCGGATCGTCGGAGTCGTCCAGCGGGCCGAGGGTGTCGCCGGCGAACCGGCGCGCCTCGTCGCCGTCGGGCGCGGAGAGGAGCAGGCGGCCGGCCCCGAGGTCGTCGGCCGCCAGCACCGGTGAGTTCTCGTCGCAGAGAGCGACGATGCAGCGGCTCACCTGGTTGGCCTCTTCGAAGGCACCGGGGAACGAGTCGACGTTGCGACAGACGGTGGAGATCGCGATCGCGATGTTCTCGCTCGACCCGGCGGCGACGGAAGCGGTCTGGACCCGTTCCTTGGCCGTCTGCACCATCTTCTTGGTCGAAAGGCCGGACGGCACCTCCACCACCGCGACGACCCCGTCGGTGACCGAGCTGACGCAGGACTGCAGGTCGGGATCCGATTCGCGCAGGGCGAGGGCCAGCCGCCGCGCCGACGGGGGCCGGCGGTTGCCCTTCGAGGCGCGGGTGATCAGGCAGACGACGTGCGGCGAGGAGAGATCCATCCCGTGGAAGTTCGCCCGCTTGGTCAGGGAGACAGGTTCGTCGCTGCCGTAGATGAGGTCCCGGGCGAGGGCGCCCCGGGAGTGCACCTCGGTGTCGGCGGCCCGCTGTTCGGCGGTCAGCTCGAGAGCGATGATCGTCGACGCCCGCCGGGCGACGATCGTGTCGAGCGAGTTGAACTGGGACTTCTCGGCGGTGATCGTCAGATACCCCCAGTTGTCGTCGTGGAGGGTCACCGGGGTGACCATCACCTGGTGGCGGAGGCCGGCGGCGGGGATCGGCCCGATCACGCTGGGACGCTTCGGCTTGAGTCCCGAGATAGCGGTCGCGACCTGGGGCTTGTGGCGACGGTCGTCGTCGAACACCTGCGGCGGGGGGCTTGCCCCTTCCGGAGCGGCGACGGCGAGGCGGGTGAAGCGGGCATCGTAGATAGCGCACGGTTTGAGGGTCAGGCCGGAGACGGCATTGGCGATCTCGCCCATGTCGGCACCGTCGAGGACTAGGTTGGTCAGACGATCCTCGACCGCCGAGCTGCGGCGAAGCAGCTTGTTCTGGCGGGCGACCGTGTTGAAGCTGGAGGCGAGGCGCTTGGTCCGCTGGGCCTGGGAGATCGCGATCGCGGCCAGGTTCGCGAATGCGGCGACGAGCTTCTGCTCGGAAGACGTGTACTCGTGAGGTTGATCGGCGTTGTCGAGGAAGAGGAGGCCGATCACCTCGTGGTTGTTGACCATCGGCACGCCCAGCATCGAGTCGACGTCCCAGTGCCGCATCGCCGACCTGACCGGGCGGGGATCCGACTTCGCGTTGACGATCAGGACCGGTTCCTTCTTGGCGAGGATCTCGCGGGTGAAGCCGTCGGACTCGATGCCGGCCGTCAGCCGCTTGATCGCGGCGTCTTCGCGCCGGCCCGTCTCCGCCACCTGGCCGTGGAACAGCCCGGTCTCGGGATCCTTCAGATAGACGCTGCACCGCTTGATCGAAAGCAGGGAACAGACCCGCTCCGCGATCAGGTGAAGCAGGGAGTCGGTGTCGGTCTCGTCGCTGATCGCGCCGGCGATCTGACGAAAGGCCTCGACGACCTCCTGGTAGCCCCGGGCCTCCGGAGCCTCGTCGTCTACGGAGGTGTCACGCATGATCGGACCACCGACGAGAGTCGGGGCGGTCCCGGAATCCAGCAGCTCTGCCATTCATTGCCTCTCCTCTGCCCGGTGACCATCACCTGGCCGCCCAGAGGTTAGTGTTCGCCAACAGCCGGTCCGTCCCCAAATGGGACTGGCTTGTTGATTGTTACAAATGGCGGGTGTCGGCCCGATTCGGTGAACCGGGGGAGCTCCCGGTGGCTAGCGGCCCTTGAAGTCGGGGTCCCGCTTCTCCTTGAAGGCGGCGACGGCTTCGTGGACGTCCTCGGTCCGGGTGGCCAGCACCTGGGTCCGGTTCTCCATCTCCACCGCGGCCTCGATCGACCCGGCATCGACGGAGATGGCGAGGACCTCCTTCGTCATGCGGACGCCGAAGGGTGAGTTGCGGGTGATCTCGGCGCCGAAGGCGAGCGCCTCCTCGAGCAGCCGCTCACCGGCGACGACCCGGTTCACGAGACCGATCCGATGCGCGTCCTCGGCCGTCACGAGATTGCCGGTGAGCATGATCTCGGAGGCGGCTCCGTGACCGACGATCCTGGGCAGGAGGTACGAGACCCCGATGTCGCAGGCGGAGATCCCGATCCGCACGAAGGCGGCGCTGAACTTCGCCTGGTCGGAACAGATCCGGACGTCGGCGGCCAGCGCGAAGGCGAGACCCGCCCCGGTCGCCGGCCCGTTGACGGCGGCGATCACCGGGAAGGGGAGCTTGTGGATCTTGACCGCGACGTTGGCGACCAGTTCCTGGCGCTCCAGGACCTTTAGGACACCGTCGTCGGAGCCGAGCGGGTCGTCGTTCGTGATGTCGAGCCCGCTGCAGAAGCCGCGGCCGGCTCCGGTCAGCACCAGGAGCCGGACCGTATCGTCGGTCCGAAGCCCGTCGAGAACCTCATGCAGCTCCGCGATCAACTCCCAGGTGAGGGCGTTCAGCCGCTCCGGCCGGTTCAGCGTGAGCACGGCGATGCCGCCGTCCCGACGTTCGAGGTTGTAGCCGTCCTTCGGGTCTTCGGTCTCCGCGTTCATGGAATCCGACCATAGGCGCGACGGCTCGGGACGCAAGCCACCGGGCCCGGCGGAGTTGTGGGGATCACCATCGCGCGACGGCTCTGGAGCTGGATGAACGGCGTGACATCGGCGATCCTCGCAGCATGAGCGAAAGCAGTGCGAAGACCAGCAGTCCGGCCGAGGCGCCGGAATCCCCGGTTCGATCCGTCGCCGTCGTCGGCGGTGGGTTCATGGGCTCGGGGATCACCGAATCGATCGCCGTCGCCGGGCTGCCGGTGACGATCTACGAAGCCGACCCCGATCGTCGCCTCGGGGTGTCGGCGGGAATCGAGAAGTCCCTCGCCCGGGCGGTCAAAGGCGGCAAGCTCGCCGAGGACGCGATGGCGGAGGCCCTCGACCGGGTCACGATCGCCGAGTCGATCGAAGAGATCGAGGGCGTCGACCTGGTCATCGAGGCGGTGCCCGAGGAGCTAGACCTGAAGCTGGAGGTGATGCGTCAGATCGAGCGGTCCGTCGGTCCGGACGCGGTGATCGCCTCGAACACGTCGTCGATCCCGATCGCGGAGCTGGCCGCCGCATTCGAGCGGCCGGAACGGGTCTGTGGCCTTCACTTCTTCGGGCCGGTCCCGGTGATGAAGCTGGTCGAGATCGTGGTCGCGCTCGACACCTCCGAAGAGACGGTCTCCCGGGCTCGGGAGTTCACGCTGGCGATCAACAAGCGGCCGATCCAGACCAAGGACCGTTCAGGCTTTGTCGTCAACCTGCTGCTGGTCCCGTACCTGATGGCCGGGGTGCGCATGTACGAGGAGGAGTTCGCCACCCCGGAGGACATCGACGAGGGCATGCGGCTCGGTTGCGGGCACCCGATGGGCCCGCTCGAGCTCTCCGATTTCATCGGTCTCGACGTGCTCTACAACGTCTGCGACTCGCTGTACGAGGAGTTCAAGCGCGACGAGTACGCGCCACCGCCGATCCTGAAGCGGATGGTCGCCAGCGGCCGGTTCGGACGCAAGTCCGGGCGGGGCTTCTACGACTACTCCGAGAGTGGCGCCAAGTGAATCTCGACGGAACCGTGGCGCTGGTCGGCGGCGGTGCCTCCGGGCTCGGTCGCGGGACAGCCGAGCTGCTCCGGGATCGTGGGGCGACGGTCGTCGTCCTCGACCTGCCCGCATCGGAGGAGAAGGCCGAGGGCTTCGAGTTCGCCGGTGGCGACGTGCGCGATCCGGAACAGGTCCAGGCGGCAGTCGACCGGGCCACCGCGCTCGGCGAGCTGCGGGTCTGCGTCAACTGCGCCGGGATCGGCGATCCCCAGAAGATCGTCCGCAAGGGCGAGCCCCACGACCTCGACCGTTTCCGCCGGGTGATCGAGGTCAACCTGATCGGGACCTTCAACCTGATGCGCTTGGCCGCGACCGCGATGACCGCCAACGAACCGCGGCCGGAAGGGGGCCGGGGCGTGATCGTCAACACCGCTTCCGTGGCCGCCTTCGACGGGCAGATCGGACAGGCCTCCTACGCCGCGTCGAAGGGTGGCATCGCCGCCCTGACCCTGCCCGCCGCACGCGACCTGGCGAGCGAGCTGATCCGCGTGGTCACCATCGCCCCGGGGATCTTCGACACCCCGCTGCTGGGTGAGCTGCCCGACGAGGTCAGGGCGTCGCTGGGCGCTTCGGTGCCGCATCCGGCGCGGCTCGGCCGCCCCGAGGAGTTCGCCGCGCTCGTGGTGCAGGTAGCTGAGAACGAGATGTTGAACGGGGAAGTGATCCGCCTCGACGGGGCCATCAGGATGGCGCCCCGCTGAACCGGATCAGACCCTGACCCCTAGGAAGGAACCAGATGAGTGAACTGAAGCCTGAAGATGTCGTGATCGTCGAAGCGGTGCGGACCGCGATCGGCCGCGGACACCCCGAAAAGGGTGATTTCCGGGATGTCCATGCCAGCAAGCTGCTCGGCACTGTCTATTCGGAAGTGATCGCCCGGACCGGCATCGAACCGGAACGGGTGGATGAAGTGATCGCGGGCTGCGTGCAGCAGTTCGGCGAGCAGATGCTGAACGTGGGGCGGACCGCCTGGCTTCAGGAAGGGCTGCCGGTGGAGACAGCCGGCACCACCGTCGACTTCCAGTGCGGCTCCTCCCAGCAGGCGCTCAACCTGGCCTCCGGCCTGGTCGCCTCGGGTGCCCGGGATCTGGTGATCGGGGCCGGGGTCGAGCACATGGGACACATCCCGATCAGCGTCGGCCTCAAATGGACCGGCGAGGTCGGCGTCCCCTTCAGCGACGAGCTGCTCGAGCGATACCAACTGGTCAACCAGGGGGTAGCCGCCGAGATGGTGGCGGAGAAGTGGGACCTTTCCCGTGAGGAGCTGGACGAGTGGGCCCTCCGTTCCCACCAGAACGCGGCCCGGGCGATCGACGAGGGTCGCTACGAACGCGAGATCGTCGCGGTCGCGGCACCCCAGGGCGACGTCGCGGTCGACCAGGGCGTTCGCCGGGACACCTCGCTCGAACGGCTCGGCGGCCTCAAGGCGGCCTTCCAGGAAGGCGGCGTCATCACGGCCGGCAACTCGTCGCAGATCTCGGACGGGGCCGCGGCGGTGCTGGTCGGCCGCGCGGACCGGGTCGCCGAGAGCGGCCTCGCCGCCCGCGCCAGGATCGTCGACCACGTCGTCATCGGGGTCGATCCGGTCTTGATGCTGACCGGCCCGATCGAGGCCACCCGCCTCATCTTGGAGCGCACCGGCATGAGCCTGTCGGACATCGATCTGTATGAGGTCAACGAGGCTTTCGCGCCGGTGGTCGCCGCCTGGGTCAAGGAGCTGGACGCCGATGAGAACCGGGTGAACGTGAACGGCGGGGCGATGGCGCTCGGCCATCCGCTCGGCTGCTCCGGGGCCCGTCTGATCACGTCGACCCTTCACGAGCTGGAACGCAGCGGCAAGGAGCTCGGGCTGGTCACCATGTGCTGCGCCGGCGGGCTCGGCACGGCCACGCTGATCCAGAGGGTCTGATTCGAGAAATCCGGTTCGCTTTGCGCCGGTGCTGCGGCTATCTTCACTAGAAGGGGAAATCGAGCAGGAGAGACATCTTGAGGCAACCGTCGGTAGTCCGTGGTTCCGTCCGTCCGTTCGGGTTGTTGCTGCTGGTCGCGGCGTTGCTGATGGCGATCTTCATGCTGGCGGGACCGGTGACCGACCAGGCCGCCGCCAAGGGCAAGAAGGCTCCCCGGGTGACGATCCGGACCACCGAGTACGGGATCCCGCGGATCCTGGCCGACAACTGGCGCGGCCTCGGTTACGGCTACGGCTTCGCGATCGCCAAGGAACAGCTGTGCACGCTCGCCGACACCTACGTCACGGTCAGGGGTGAGCGTTCACGGTTCTTCGGCGGCGCGGCCGAGTCCCCGGACGGCTACACAAACCTCCAGTCCGACTTCTACTGGAAGCGGGTCCGGGCCGAGGGCACGGTGAAGAAGCTCCTGGCGAAGAAGCCGCCGCACGGCCCCAAGCCCCAGATCAAGCAGGCGATGAAAGGATACGTCGCGGGGTACAACACGTACCTGAAGCGGACCGGCAAGGCGAAGTTGCCGGACCCCCGCTGCCGGGGCAAGAACTGGGTCCGGCCGATCACCCTCTCGGATGCCTTCCACCGCTTCTACCAGCTGCTCGCGCTCGCTTCCAGCCAGCCTTCGATGGACGGGATCGTCGAGGCGCAGCCGCCTGTCTCCGGGGCCTCGGCCGAAAGCTCGGCCGGTCAGGCACCGCGGGCAAGTGCATCTGACTTCGAGGATATGGATCCGTTCGTCGGCGGGCTCGGTTCGAACGCGATCGGCCTCGGCAGCCAGGGCACGGCCAGCGGCAAAGGGCTGTTGCTCGGGAACCCACACTTCCCGTGGTACGGCTCGGAGCGTTTCTTCCAGTCCCAGCTCACGATCCCGGGCAAGGTCAACGTCTCCGGAGCCAGTCTGCTCGGGGTCCCGCTCGAACTGATCGGCCACACCCGCAACCTCGCCTGGAGCCACACGGTCTCGACGGCGCGACGGTTCCTCGTCTTCGAGGAGAAGCTGGTGCCGGGCAAGCCGACCACTTACGTGATCGACGGCCAAGAGAAGGAGATGAAGGCGACCACCGTCAAGGTCAAGGACAAGGACGGGCCGGATCAATCCCGGACGCTCTACGCCACCGAGCACGGGATGATGGTCAACTCGATCCAGGGAACGCCGCTGTTCGAATGGACGAATCAGCGGGGCTACTCGCTGTACGACGTCAACGCCCAGAACTTCCGGATGCTCAATCACTTCTTCGACGTCAACCGGGCCCAGAGCACACCGGCCCTGCTCAAGATCCTGAAGAAGTACCAGGGGATCCCGTGGGTGAACACGATCGCATCCGATTCGAAGGGCCGGGCGCTCTACGCCGACATCGGGGCGGTGCCGAACGCGAGCGACGAACGAGTCGCGGAATGCAACACCGGGATCGGCGCGATCTCGTGGCCCTCCGCCAGGCTGGCCGTCTTCGACGGGTCGCGTGGCGAGTGCGGGATGTCGGCCAAGGTCAAGGGGGCGGCGGCCCCGGGGATCCTTCCGGCCAACGCGCATCCCTACCAGCAGCGCCGCGACTACGTGGAGAACTCGAATGACAGCTACTGGTTGACCAACGTGAAGAAGCCGCTGGAGGGCTTCGACCGGATCATCGGCGAGGAACGCATCCCGCAGACGGAACGAACCCGCCTCGGTCACAAGATGGTCAACGAGGTCCTCGGCACAGGCAAGTTCAACCTGGCGAAGCTGAAGGCCTTGGAGTTCAACGACCGGGTCGGCAGCGCCGAGATCCTGGCCGGACCGCTGGTCGCTTACTGCACGGCCAGTCCCGACATGATGGGCAGCTCGGGCGTGGTGGACGTGCGGGCCGCCTGTACGGCACTCGCGAACTGGGACAAGCGCAACACGCTCGATTCGCGCGGGGCCCTGCTTTTCCAGAAGTTCGTCGAGAAGGCCTTCACCAGCGCGCAGCCCGTCTACTCCGAACCGTTCCTCCACACCGATCCGATCGGATCGCCTTCGGGCCTGAACACCGCCAATCCGGATGTGGCGAGGGCCCTCGCCGACGCGGTCACCGATCTGAACGGTCAAGGCATCCCGCTCGACGCGCGGCTCGGCGACCACCAGTACGTGGTGCGCAACGGGGTGAAGATCCCGATCCACGGCGGCGAGTTCGAACCGTACGGTGCCTTCAACGCCGTCACCGGGCCGTGGGTCGACGGCAAGGGGATCACCGACATCGTCCACGGCTCCAGCTTCATCATCGCCGCCGATCTGCGGGGCAAGAAGTGCCCGAAGGTGAGCACGATCCTGACCTACTCGCAGTCGGAGAACCCGAGGTCGAAGCATTACGCCGATCAGACCAGGCTGTTCTCGAAGAAGGGGTGGGTAAACGACCGGTTCTGCCCCGCCCAACAGAAGAAGTCGCCGCGCCTGAAGGTCAAGAAGTTCGGCGGCGGAGCGAAGGCCGCCCGGCGCGGCTGGTAGCGATACGCCGGAAAAGTTCATCAGTCGTCGCACCCGTTTTGCGCCGGTGCCAGGCCGACGGGGTAGACCTATGGTGTGGACCGGAAAGAACTGATCGAATCGATCGCCCGGAACATCCGTGACGAACGGGTGCTGAAGGCGATGGCCGCGGTCGACCGGGAGCTTTTCGTGCCGCCGGACCAGCGTCACGACGCGTGGCTGAACGAACCCCTCCCGATCGGGGAGGGACAGACGATCTCGCAGCCTCTCGTCGTCGCGAGGATGTGCCAGTACCTGGAGCTCACTCCCGACGACCTGGTGCTCGACGTCGGCACCGGTTCCGGCTACCACGCCGCCGTCCTCGCCCAACTCGCCAAGCGGGTGATCTCGATCGAGCGCCACGCCAAGCTGGTGGAGCGGGCCCGGGCATCCCTGGAGGGGGTCGGGATCGAGAACGTCGAGGTGGTCCAGGGCGACGGGTCGGCCGGTTACCCCGAGGAGGCTCCCTTCGACGCGATCAACGTGGCCGCATGCAGCCGGGACGGCCCGCCGCCCGATCTCCTGCTGCAGCTGGCCGATGGCGGCCGGCTGGTCGTGCCCGTCGGCGACCGTCATCAGCGGCTGGTCCTCTGCCGGCGCCGTGGCGACCGGGTCATCCGGGAAACGGGAGAGGGAGTGGCTTTCGTGCCTTTGATCCGGGGACGGTGAAGGCATGGTAGAACCCAGTCGTGAGTGATCGCGCCATTTCCTCCGACGTCCCTCTGTCGGCCTCTCAGCGAGTCCATGTCTCGCTGCGGTCCGAGATCCTCGACGGAAGCCTGGCGCCGGGCGATGCAATCCCGTCCGAACGGATCCTGGCCGAACGGTTCGAGGTGAACCGCCACGCCGTGCGGGAAGCCCTGAAGCGGCTCGAGCAGGCGGGCCTCGTCCAGATCACTCACGGCGGCGCCACCAGGGTCCTCGACTGGCGCGACGCCGGCGGCCTGGAAGTGCTGCTCGACCTGGCCGGGGACTCCACGAACCCACCCCGGGAGATCATCCGCTCGGTGGTCGAGATGCGCGCTTCGATCGGGGTCGACGCGGCCCGGCTCTGCGCCGTCCGCGCGAACGCCGACGAACGCCGCGCCGTGACCGAACTGGCCGGGCAGGCCGCATCCCAGGTCGGAGGTGACGACGACGAGCGTCTCGACATCCTCTACTCGACGATGTGGCAGGCCGTCGTCGCTGGATCCGGCAACATCGCCTACCGGCTTGCGCTGAACTCGTTGCTCAAGGCGTTGTTCGCCTTCGACGGCGTCTTCGAGGCGCTCCGGCCGGAGGACGGCGAACTGATCACGCGGCTGGGGCAGGCGATCGCCGATCAGGATCCCGACCAGGCATCCCGGGCGGCCGGTGCCCTGCTCGAGGGCGACGTACTCCGGTTCGACTGACCCGCGACTCCGGGCAGCGTGCGCTTCTTTTCCCGTGGGGAGTGATATAAACCGTCCATGACAACTGGTTGGACCAGCTATAGTGGAGGTCGGCTTGAGTGACTTGATCCTTTACGCGATCCCGTTCTTCGTACTGACGATGGGACTCGAGTTCGCGGCGCTCCGGCACGCCGCCCACGAGCACGACGAGGATCCGGGTGCGCCGGTCGGGTTCGAGCTCAAGGACACGGGCACCAGCCTGACCATGGGCATGGGGCACCTCGTGATCGCCGGCGTCTGGAAGCTGGCCGTCCTCGTGGTCTTCGCCGCGATCTTCTCGGTCAGCCCGGTCGGCCTCTCCCCGTCCGACTGGTGGGTCTGGGTTCTGCTCTTCTTCGCCGACGACCTCGCCTACTACTGCTTCCACCGCAGCCATCACCGGGTGCGGATCTTCTGGGCGAC
>JBEBXB010000047.1:0-11343 GCA_040391885.1 Conexibacter woesei
AGGATCGCGTAGGCGACGTGTGCCGCCGCGACCGAGGTGGTCTCGGCGTGGTCGTATGCCGGCGCCACTTCGACGACGTCGGCGCCCACGACTTCGTTCGGGATCAGCTCACGCAACATGGCGAGCAACTCGCGGGAAGTCAGCCCGCCGGCCTCGGGGGTGCCGGTCCCAGGGGCATGAGCTGGATCGAGCACGTCGATGTCGATCGACACGTACACGGGAAGGTTCCCGACTCTCTCCCGGACCGCGGCCATCACCTTCTCGACGCCTTCCGTCCCGACCATGTTCGACGTGAAGTGCCGGAAGCCCATGTCCGAATCCTCGAGCAGGTCGTCGGGGCTGTAGAGGGATCCGCGGGTGCCGACGTGGCAGGACCGGCCCTCGGCGAGCAGCCCTTCTTCGAAGGCCCGACGGAACGGCGTGCCGTGGGTGTACTCCGCTTCGAAGTAGGTGTCCCAGGTATCGAGATGGGCGTCGAAGTGGATCAGCGCGACCGGTCCGTGGACGCGATGGACCGTGCGCAGCAGCGGCAGCGCGATGGTGTGATCGCCGCCGATCGTGAGCAGCTTGGTCGATCCGCCGTCGCTCAGCTCCGTGGCCGCCTCCTCGATCTGACCGACTGCCTTGGTGATGTCGAACGGGGTGCAGACGATGTCCCCGGCGTCAACCACCTGCTGCTCCAGGAAGGGCCCCGCCCGGAAGGCCGGATCGTAGGGGCGCAGAAGCCGTGAGGCCTGGCGTACCGCCGCCGGGCCGAACCGGGCGCCGGGCCGGTAGCTGACCCCGCTGTCGAAGGGAACCCCGACGATCGCCACGTCGGCGCGGTCCACCTCGTCGATTCGCGGGAGACGGGCGAAGGTGGAGTCACCGGCGTATCGGGGCACCTGGGAACCGTCGACCGGTCCGACGTTTCCGTCCTTCCGGACTCGATGATCACTCATTTTTTTCGCCGCCTCCTGTTTTCATGATCGAGGTCCCTCGAGATCGAGGTCTTCGTTGCCGGTAATCGCGAGGAACCGCTGCTCAAGTTGGTTGCGGGGAATATCCGTGCGCAGGAGGAGGGTGAGCAGCACGCGGGCCTTGGGACCGTCCAACCATCCCGCCGGGAGCAGACCGCGTCGGCGGAGATCGATCTCCGCGCCCGGGAAGGCATATGTCTCTCCCAACGTCGCCCCCGCGCCGGTGCGAGAGGCAAACACCACCGGCATCGATTCCGACAGGTCGGCCGCCTCTTGAACGTAACCCTGGGGTATGTGTCCCCCGCCCATTCCCTGAAGGACCAGTCCCCTGTACCCGAGGCCGGGCAGGGCGCTCAACAGACGACCGTCGTCACCCAGAGCCGTCTCGATCAGCGCGACCTGCGCGTCGTCTTCGTCCCTCGGTGGCTGCGTCAATCCGATCCGCCTCGTCGGCCGGGTGAACAGCCAAGGCCGGCCCTCCGTCACGAACCCCAGCTCGCCAGGTCCGGAGCCGAATGCGGCCGGGTTCGAGGTGTGCCTCTTACGCACGAGGCTCGCGGCGTGGATCTGGTCGTTGAGGACGACCATCACGCCGTGCCCCCGGGCCCCCGGGTCGCGGGCCACGGCGATCGCCGCCAGGAGATTCGCCTCGCCGTCCGCGCCCACCGAATCCGGGCTGCGCATCGCGCCCGTGACGATGACGGGCTGCTCCGGTTCGAGAAGCAGGTCGAGCGCGAAGGCCGACTCCTCAATGCTGTCGGTTCCCTGAGTGACCACGACACCGGTCAGGTCACCTCGGTCCAGTCGCAGCGCTATCAGCTCGGCGAGCTCGATCAGGTCGGAGAAGGTCAGGTGAGCGCTTGGCTTTCGCCTGAAACTGACCGCCTCGACCCGCTCCGGATGGTCGAGCCCGGGCAAGGCCCTGAGCAGGTCCGTGCCGTCGAGAGCCGGAGTCACCGCCCGTCCGCCGGTTCCCGTCATGGCGATGGTGCCGCCAAGCGAGACCAGCATCACCCGGCCGGCCGGATCCACTGGACGCCCCATCAGATCAACCGGACCTCAACCTCGCGTGGTGTCATGTTCTCGCCACTGATCGGAACCATGTCCTGAGGGCAGCTGGACAGCACCAAGATCAAGCTTTCCTCCGCCCTGAAGCGGACCATGTCCCCGGCTTCGGCAGGTGACTGTTCGAAGCCAAGACCGCCCTCCTCGGACCAGGGGATGTTCATGAATAGGTTGAGCGGGGACGGAACCCCAGGGGGTTCATGGCCGAGGTCCGTCAACGCCATGCGGAAGTTGTCGCTGCAGTTGTCATGCCTTCCTTCGTACCCCAGCATCTCGTATCGCACCGGATCGCAGGCGGCGATCAACATGTCGTGCACGCCCGGACTCGTATCCGCGGTGAGTTCGAGCAGCGGTTGGCGCAGGTCGTCAAAGAGCAGATCCCCGACCTTCAGCGTGAGTCGGGAGTGGACGGTGCGAGTGTGCTCCATGGATAGCCGTCGTTCGAGCCGGGGCCCGGCCAAAGCCCACATGTCGACCACCTGGCCACCATGGACGTTGACGACCTCGAAGCTGCTGCCGGCGGGCACGGGTATGGCCATGCCGCGCCTCGGAGGCACGGTGACCGTCTTGACGGGAACCATCATCGGTATCTCACTTGTGTCAGTCCCGCGAATTGGGGATGTAGTCGGGGCGGTACTCGGGTTCTTCCCAGCCGCTGTAGAACTGCTCGACCACGGGCTTGATCTCCTCCAGCGCCGCGACCCACTGTCGGACCCGTTCCGGCTGAGGCTTCTGCGCTGATTCGGCCAGGTCGGCCGCGATCTTCCCCTGGTCGAGGTCGACGAACTCGCCCTCGGTGAGCAAGGCGTTGCCGCCGACGATCACCGAGTCGACGTGGCGGCCCCGGCCTCGGCCCACCAACACGTCGATCGGGTTGACGCCCGGGTCGGTGAAGGGCGCCGTCATCGCCTCGTAGTCGAGCAGGACGACATCGGCTTTGTATCCAGCCTTCAGTCGACCGATCTGGTCTTCCATCCCGAGAGCCCGGGCCGCGTTCGAGGTCGCCATCCGCAAGGTGTCGACAGCGTCAGGGGCCCACTGGACACCGAGGGATCGAGGCGCCCGATGCAGCCGGGCGGCGAGCCCCAGCTCGAAGAGCATGTCCTCGTCGTCGTTCAAGCCGGTGCTGTCCATGCCCAAAGCCACGTTCACCCCGAGCTCCATCATCCGGGTCGCAGGGGCGATTCCCACCTGGAGTCGCAGGTTCGAACTGGGGTTGTGGCAGATGGAGACATCCCGTTCCTGGCAGAGCCGCATCTCGCGTTCGGTCAACCACACCGCGTGGGCGAGCGACACGTCCGGCCCGAGGAGGCCGATGTCGTCCAGGTGGCTGACGATGTCGTCGCCGTATTCGCGGCGAAGGTATTCGCGCTGGTACGGGGATTCCAGGCAGTGAAGGTGGATACCGGTACCGAGCTCGTCGGCCAATGCACGCAGCCGCCTCAGCAGGTCGTCGTCACACCATTCGGGACCCTCCGCGCAGAGCAGGACCTTGATCGTCTCGTGGTCCTTGTAGCGCTGCACCATCTCCCGCGCGATCGCCTCGCATTCGTCGACGCTTGCCCCGCCCATCGCCTCTGTGGCGGTGCGCAGCCGTTCCGCGGTGGCCGGTTCGAGCCGGGAGAGGAACGTCTCGTCGTCCTCGTAGACGTAGGAGTTGCGGTTGCGGAACTGCACCGCGTAGGCGGCCCGCATGCCACTCTCCTCGTATGCCCGGAGCGCCTGGTCCGTTTCCTCGGCCAGCGCCGCGAAGTCACGCGAGATCCCCGAGTGTTGAACCGTGGTCACCCCGGACCGGATCATCTTCGTCGCCGCGAAGAGGATGTCGCTGAAATGGTCGAGATGAGGCAGGCTGATCAGGTCGATCAACCAGGTTTCCAGAAGCCCGTCGGGAGCCCCGAGCTGCATCGGCGACAGCCCCCAGCCGTGGTGATGGCTGTTGATCAGGCCGGGAATCACCAGGTGCCGGTCGCTGCCGATGACCTCGGCCTCGGGATGGCGTTCGATCAGGACGTCGGCGCGATCGACGGCGACGATTCGCGCGCCGTCGATCGCAACCGCCGCGTCTTCTTCCACGTCGCCTCCGGGTGAGTCACAGGAAGTGACGACGTACCGGCCGCGCACGATCAGGTTGGCGGCCATCTAGATCCGCTCCCCTTCACGCCGGTCGAAGTCAGGCCACAGCTTCCAGATCAGCGCGTAGACCGACGCGGCGACGATGAACCCGACGTAGTAGGCCATGTCTCCGTAGTGAAGCGGACCTTCGGCGATCGGCCCCACGTAGAGGTCGGCGCTCATGAACGGAACCGAGGCTGCCAACCCGACGAAGAAGGCGACGATGGCACGCCAGCCGGCGTGGAGCCGACTCAGGCTCTGCAGCCCGCTGACGTCGGCGTTGCGTCCTCGCAACCACCAGTCGGTGAGCACGACCGCGATGAACGGCGCGATCCAGTAGCTGATCAGGAGCAGGTAGTTCGAGAACGTGTCGGCGAAGTCCTGTGAATGCAGCCAGATGGTCAGGACGAACGCGATGGCCGCCACAACCACCGCGGAAACCGGTCGGGGCAGACGGACGCCGATCGTGAGCAGAGAAAGCGAGCCGGTGTAGTTGTTGAGGATGTTCACCGAGACGATGCCGAAGACGATCGCGAGCATCGCGATCGCGCCCAGCAACCCGCCACCGAGCACCTCGTCGCGAATCGTTCCCACCGAGTCACCGGTGACGACGCCGGCGACCGCCAGGCCCAGGATCTCCAGCCAGGCACATGCAATCGCGAGGCCACCGCTGGCGAACAGGAAGATCTTCCACTGGCTGGTCTTTCGCGGCAGGTACCGGGTGTAGTCCGATCCGAAGACCGCCCAGGCCATGGAGAACGAGGCGACGATCGTGGTCATGAGAATGAACGAGCCCATCTTGTCGGCTCCGCTCACGAGGTCTGGCCGGGAGAAGTCGCCGACTCCGATGACCTTGACAGCAACCACCAGGAACACGATGGTCAGGATGCCCGCCATCCACTTCTGGAAGGTGAGGATCGCTTCGTATCCGATGAAGGAGATGATCGTCATCAAGATGATGATCGCCAGGGCACCCACCCAGAACGGCAGTCCCGTCAGCAGCGAGAACGCCGCTGCGCCGAAGAAGGTGTCGATCGCCGTCCAGGCCGTCATCCCTCCCCAGTTCAGTGTGGCCGGCAGGATGTTCGCCTTGCCGAAGCTGAGCCGCCCGGTTGCGAGCTGGGGCATTCCGGTGCGGGGCCCCATCATCGCGGTCAGCCCCACGAACGAGGCTCCGATCAGGTTGCCCAGGATGATCGCGATCAGACCGGTCGTGAAGCCCAGGTTGATGAAGTCGGCCGCGGCCAGGGTGCCGATGAAGAAGGTCGGGGGGACCATGTTGGCCGAGAACCAGACCGTGAAGATCCGCCAGGTCGGCCCGTGGCGCTCACTGTCCGGCACCGGCTCCAGGCCCCGTGCTTCGATCGAGAGGTCACCTTCGTGAGATGGCCCCTCGTGATCCTCTAGGTGCAACTCGCTTTCCAGACTGCTCATTTTTCTCCTCTCCCCTCCAAAGGGATGCATGGTTGCGGGCACGTTACCGGATAAAGCAACCTTGTCAAGTGATATGCCCCGTTATAATCCCCATCCGGATAGACAAACTTTCATGATCCAGCAACTTTGAGGGGTGAAAACGATGAGTGAATCCGAATCGCTCGACTGGCGCGGCGAATCGTCCGCCGTCGCGGTGCTTTCTTTCGACGTGGACGCCGAAAGCCCGATCGTGGCGGCCGACGGACGCCACGCCGACAACGCCATGGCCATGTCTCACCAGGCCTACGGACCCAACGTGGGCGTTCCGCGCCTGCTCGAGTTGTTGGCGGATTACGAGCTGCCCGCGTCCTTCTTCGTTCCTGGCCTCACGGCGGATCGCTATCCCGCCACGGTCGAGCAGATCCTCGAGGCGGGACACGAGATCGGCCATCACTCGTACAGCCATCGCAGCCCCCTCCTCTTGGGCACGGACGGGGAACGGGCCGACTTCGAGCGCGCCCTGGCCGCGCTGGAGCGATTCGGCGTCAAGCCGCGCGGCCACCGAGCCGCCGGCTGGGAGGCGAGGTGGCAGACCGCCGAGTTGGTGATCGAGCACGGGCTCGAGTACGACTCCAGCCTTATGGGTCACGACCGCCCCTACCGGCTCCTGACCGCCGCCGGGCCCTTGATCGAGCTGCCGGTGCACTGGTCGCTCGACGACTGGGAGCAGTACGCCTTCCTGCCCAATCCGGACATCGGCCGAGTCATCGAATCCCCGCGAAAAGTCGCAGAGATGTGGAAACTGGAGCTGGAGGCGATGCGCCGCCACAAGGGTCTCTTCATGCTGACCTGCCACCCGTTCCTCAGCGGACGCCCGTCGCGCGTCGAAGCGCTGCGCGAAGTGATCGAACATGCCCTCAGCCTGGATTACAAGTTCATGCAGGCCGCGGAAGTAGCCGCTCAGGCCTCGCTCGACCCTGAGCTTCCGGAACAGGACCACGGCCCCTTGGATCTCGATTCGCAGATCTTTCCCCGTTCCGACTCCCCTGAGCGGCGCTGATCCTGGAAATCTCTGGATAGACTCCCCCACGGTGGAGAAACAAGCGATCGACAGCCTGGTTGGGGCGAGAATTCGGCAGCTCCGCCAGAAGCACGGGCTGTCGGCACGGGAGCTGGCGTCGCTCGCCGGAGTCACCCCTTCGTACCTCAGTCGCCTCGAGAACGGAAAGTTCAGCCCGACGATCTCGGCATTGACCAAGGTCGTCCAGGCCATGGGTGAGTCGGTCGGTCAGATCTTCGGTGAGGAGTCGAGCCGCGAAGTGGTTCGTTACGCGGAGCGGCCCGTCGTCCGCAACCGGGGCGTGACCGATTACCGAATCACTTCAGCCCACGCCCAGCGCCTCCAGGTGCTCGAAGCCCACGTCGATCCCGGGGAGGGAAGTGGCGAAGATGCCTATTCGCATCCCGGCGATGAGGAATGCGTGCTGGTCCTCGAGGGCGTCCTGACCCTATGGCTCGACGGGGTGCGCCACGACTTGACGGAAGGCGATTCGATCACCTTCCCGTGTCGGGCCCCCCACCGGTGGGAGAACCCGGGCGACAAGCTGGCGAGGGTCCTCTGGGTGATCACCCCGGCAGCCAGTTATTGAACCGCCGGCCGAACCAGGGAGTAGTGTGCCCGTCGGCCGTGGAGAGCGTCAGGTGAAGATCAGAGCCGGTCTGCGTAGCCGAGGAACCGGCGAGAGCGATCCCGAGGAGGCTCGAGTCCTCGAACTCGATCCCGCCGAACTGTCGGGGGTCTTCCGGGTGCCGGTCTGGTTGCGGGACATCGGCTTCACGGCATGGCTCCTAGTCGGTGCCCTGGTCCTGATCGGTGCCCTGGTATGGCTGGCTTCGCTGACCCAGGTGATCGTGATCCCGGTGCTGGTCGGCGCGATCGTCGCCACCGTCTTCTCACCCGCCGTCGCCTTCTTGCATCGTCGCGGAGTGCCGCGTGGGCTCGGATCCGTCCTGATCATGCTGGCGATCATGCTGTTGGGCGCCGGAGTTGCCGCCCTGCTCGTCGGCGGGATCGTCGGCCAGTTCGGCAACATCGAAAGCGAGCTCAAGGGCGCGAAGGAGACGATCGCCGGATGGATCAGCGACCTCGGCCTGAACAGCGGTGACTCGGTCGCGGTCACGGACAAGCTGGCCGAGGGATCCTCGTCCTCCGTGTCAACCCTGCTCTCAGGCGTCATCTCAGGATTGCGCGGGCTCTCGTCGCTGGTCTTCTTTCTGGCGATGACAGCTCTCAGCACCTTCTTCCTGCTCAAGGACGGACCGGTGATCCGCACCTGGGTCGAGCGTCAGATCCCCTTGCCGCAGACGGTCTCGGGGGTCATCTCCGCCCGTACCATCAGCTCCCTCCGGGGCTACTTCCTGGGGGTGACGCTTGTTTCAGCGTTCACCACGGTGGTCGTGGCAATCGGCGGGCTGATCATCGGCGTTCCGTACCTCGGGGCGATCATCGCCATCACCTTCGTCGGCGGGTTCGTGCCGTATCTCGGGGCCTGGGGCGCCGGAGCCTTCGCCGTCCTGATCACCCTGGGCGCGGATGGCACGAGCGCCGCCCTGGCGATGGTGGTGGTCCAGCTCCTGGCGAACGGCATGCTCCAACAACTGGTCCAGCCCTTCGCCATGGGGGCCACTCTCGGCATTCATCCGCTGGCGGTCCTTGTCGTCACCATCGCCGGCGGTGCCCTCTTCGGCGCGATGGGCCTGATCCTGGCCGCCCCGCTCGTCGCCGCCGCGGCGGGGGTCAGCAAGGACCTCGCCCGGGCCCGCGACGCGGCCGCAGAGCGGGATGCGTCTCCGGAGCCCGGACCGCCCACCGAAGCCGGGACGGTCAACCCCTGAGCCAGCCAGGGGTCAGCTGGAGCTCAAGCTCCGCGCTGCTGGGCTTCATCTATGGGCTTCCGGCAGCCGCAGTAGCCATATTCGGAGATCCAGCCGACGGGTTCGCGATAGCGGTCGGTCTGATCCCGGCCTTGATGGTTGGGCTCGCGCCGACCCGACGAGCACGGCTGAACCTGATCCCACTCGGGTTGCTGGCCGGTCTGCCGATGATCCTGGGCACCCTGCTCGCGAACGTCCCGGTGGTTGCCGTGCTCGCACTCGGCGTCCTGGGCCCGCTGGCGGCAATGGCCGGCGCGAGATCGAAGCCAGGGATGCTGGTCATGACCATCTCGCTCCCGATGGTCGCGGTCGGGCTCAGCTACACGGAACTGAGCGACGTGATCGGACTGTCTTCCCTGATCATCGGCGGTTCGGCCTACGCGGCCTTGCTTTCGCTCCTCTGGCCAGAACGAGCCGCGGTCCAGGAAGCAGCCCACCAAGCCACCAAGCCGGATCTGAACTACGGGCTGCGACTCGGCGCGGCGGGTGCCCTCGCAGCCGCGATCGGCTTTGCCCTCGACCTCCAGCACGTCGGCTGGGCATGCGCCGCCGCGCTGCTCGTGATGAGGCCGGCGGCCGACATGTTGAGGCTCCGGGGTGCCGGGCGGATCCTGTCCGTCGCAACGGGGTCCATCCTTGCCATCGGGCTGGTGTTGCTCGATCCCAGGAACGTGGGATACGCGGTCGCGGCTCTGATCGTCGTCACCCTCGCCGCCGCCACGAACCGCAGCCGCTGGTACCTGACGGCCGGGTTCACCACCTTCATGGTCTTCGTGCTTCTGCTTCAGTCCGACCCCAGCCAGTCCGGCTTCCGTTTCGAGGAGCGATTGATCGAAACGGCAGCCGGCGTGGGGATCGCCTATCTGTTCGGCGTGCTCCTCGCGCCTGGCGCCAAGCGCCCCTGACGCCGGGGGCGCCCCTGACGCCGGGAGGCACGGATCGCCAGGGACCGACCTTGACCCTGGACGGTCTCCGCGGGTGCCCTGGCCAGGCCTTAGGTGACGTGACCGGTCGAGGGTTCCGTCGAGGGATCCCCGAGTACCCGGTCGGGCAGGTTTCGGGTCGACCAGAACGAGGGGATCGTGAGGAGGGCGGCGATGAGAAGCGCGAGCTTCAGTGACTGGAGCTGGGCGTCCTCGTAGCTGCTCACGACCCGCTCGACCTCTTCCGATCGAAGCCCCGCTTCCTCGGCCGAGGACCTCACCCTCTCGCTGGTTACGAACGACCCGCCGGAGCTCAGCCTTGTCTCGACCGCTGATTCGGTCGAGTCCGAGATGCCCGGGTCATTGGCCACGTTGCCGCTGAACGCGGTCAGAAGACCGGTGATGAGGATCGCCCCGAGGACGGCGGTCCCGAGCGAGGAGCCCAGCTGCTGGGCGGTCATCTGGATTCCGCCGGCCTCGCTCCGGTCCCTGTCCCCCACCGAGGACTGGGCCACGTTGCCGAGCTGGGAGACGATCAGGCCCATACCGACCCCGAGCACCCCCATCGCGATCAGGAAGTCGACGTTGTCCAGCGAGGGCTCGATCGTGCCGACAAGAAGAAGCGCCGACACGAAGACGATCGTCAGTCCGATCCTCACCAGCTTCCGGGGAGCGAACCGGGTGGCGAGGGCCGACCCCGCAAGCGCCGTCACGAAGAGCCCCACCGAGGTCGGCAGCATCCGCACCCCTGTCTCGAGCGCATCGAAGCCGAGAACCACCTGCAGATACAGCGGGATCGTGAAGAAGATCCCCATCAGGATCAGGTTCTGGGCCAGGAACATGGCCACGCTCGACCGGAACGCGGCGATCTGCAGGAGCCCGAAATGAAAGAGGGGATCCTTCCCGGTTTCCTCCCGGTGCCGCTCCCACCTCCCGAACATGCCCAGGAGCACCAGGCCGGCGACGATGACGAAAGGAGTGAGCGAGAAGCCGAAGATCGTCATCGGCGAGTCCATGGGGTGTATCCAGCCCCAGTTGCTCGCCTGCAGCGCCCCGAACACGATCACCGCAAGGCCCGAAGCCGACAGCACGCTGCCGACCCAGTCCAACTGTGGGTGCCTCGGCAGGGCTGGGGGTTCCAGCACCCAGCGTGATCCGAAGTAGATCCCGGCGGATACCAGCACCTCGCCGACGAACACGTAACGCCAGGAGAAATCGGTGGTCATCCAACCGCCCAGGATCGGGCCGACCGCGATACCGGCGCCGGCGACGCCGCCCAGGGCCCCGTAGGCGACGGCACGGTCCTTCCCCTCGAAGTTCGTGGCGACCAGGGCGATCATCGAAGGCAGCACCAGCGCGGCGCCGATCCCTTCTAGTACGGACCAGCCGATGGCGAGCGACGGCACATCCCAGGACGCGGCGGTGAGGGCCGAGCCGACGGCATAGATCACCAGGCCGACCTTGAAGGTCCGTTTGCGGCCGAAGATGTCCCCGAGCTTGCCGCCGGTCAGCATCAACCCGGCCATGACCAGCGCATAGAAGGCGATCACCGCCTGGATCGTCGTGACCGTGGTGTCGAAGTCCTCTACGAGCTGCGAGATCGAGACGTTCATCACCGCCTGATCCAGCACCATCAAGAACTGGGCGGTCGCCAGGACCCCGAGCAGCCGAAGGTTCATTCGCCGATCCTCGCCCTCGAATCCTCAACCGCCGTTTCCATCCCTTACGAGCTGAGGATCCTGGCTTTCTGGGCGGCGAACTCTTCCTCGGTCAGGATGCCTTGCTGCTTGAGCTCGGCGAGCTGCTTCAACTGGTCGACCATCGAGATCTCCGGTGCCGCGGCGGGGGCCGGTGCGGCCTGCTGGGGCTGGGCACCGGTCTGTTCCTCTTCGCCGTACCAACGCTCCGCCTGGCGTCGGGAGACCCGGTTGCTC
>JBEBXB010000048.1:0-11304 GCA_040391885.1 Conexibacter woesei
CGGCAGCTGCTCGCCAAGGGCCGGCTGAACCGCCTCAGGGTCGTGGTTCGCCAGCACCGGATCAAGTGATCCAAAAAGGTACTGGGCGGTCCGCGCCGTATCTCCCAGGCAATGATTTTTTCGGGGGAAGTGCGGAAGGTGCTGGTTTCACTCTGCCTGTTTGCGGGCCTGACTGCCGTGATCGCGGTCAAGGCCGGGGCCGCGGACCCGCCGGTGATCGCCTGCAAGGCTGGCACTGCCAAGACGGTCGAGGTCGGAATCGTGAAGGCCGCGGGCTGCTGGACCGAGGTGGAGAAGGACGGAGCCACCATCCACACCGCCCGCTTCGCCGATCATCCCGCCGGTGAGGTCGACCTCAACGGCTTCATCCTTACCAACGGCTACGCGGGTGACGCGGCGATTCGGATCAACGAGAAGACCCATGCGGTCCAGTCGGTCCCGTTGGACAACGGCCCCAAGATCACCGGCGTGCAGGTCAACTCGTTCGGCGTGCCGTTCTCCGGCCGGAAGACGGAGATCGGCCGTCCGATACCGATCGACTTCATCTCGCCTTCGACCGGCGACATCGTGCTCGACAACCTCCGGTTCGGCAGCGGCAACGGCTGGGTCCAGGCACTGGGTGGCCTGGCCTGGGTCGGCAACGTCGAGACACCGATCAAGATCTCCGACGGCGGTACCGGTTCGATGACGTTGACGATCGAACTCACCGGAAAGCTCGCGCTGCAGGGCCGCCCCCAGGCCGTGGCAATCAACCTCCCGACCAAGGTCGGCGAAGGCACCAAGCTCGACGGGTTCGAGCTGAACATCGCCGAGGTGAACATGGGCGGCTTCTTCACGGTCAACGGGTTGAAGCTCTCCTACACGGCGGCCGTCAAGGAGTTCAGCGGCGACGCCCAGATAACCCTTCCGTTCAAACGAGGACCGCATGGAGATGCCGGGTTCATCGGCGGGTTCTCCCTCCGCGACGGCACTCTCAGCCGAGTCCGAATCGGTTTTTCGGGGATGAAGGTCCCGCTCGGCGCGGCCGCCACCCTCACGTCGGCTGACGGCGACTTCCGCTGGATCCCCGAGCTCCGGGTTGCGCTCAATGCCTCCGGAGCACTCGGCCCGGTGCTGCCGCTGCCGTCCGGCGACCGCCAGATCGCGGGCTTCAACGCCACCCTCTCCCTCGGCCTTCAAGATGGCTGGCCGTACCTCCGGGTCGACGGCGGGGTCAGCTTCATGGACATACCCCTCGGCGAGGGCTGGATCGGCATCTACAGCAATTCCGGTGTCAACATCGCCGGCAGGGTGGGGATCGGTCTTCCGAGCATCCGCAACAACGAGAACGACCCGTTCTACATCGGTGCGAAGGTCGATGGATGGGTCGGAGCGAATGGATTCCAGGTCGAAGGGTCGGGCCAACTGAAGCTGTTCGGATACCGCGCCGGCGGAGCGGACATCTTGATCAACAAGCGGGCCGTCGGAGCCTGCATCACGATGTTCTTCTTCGACGTCGGGGCGGTCTACGAGTGGGGCAAGGGGATCGACTCCTTCGCCGGCTCCTGCGGACTCGGCCGTTACCGGGAGAGCTTCACCAGTGGGGCGACGGTCTCTGCCGGTGGATCGCGATCGATCCGGATGAAGTCGGACGAGGTCATGCTCTCCGTCAAGGGTCGCGACAAGGCACCCCGTTTCTCGCTGCGCTCGCCGTCGGGCCGGGTCATCAAGGCACCGGTGACCGGCACCCACGGCGTGCGCAAGGACCACGCCTTCTTCATCGACGAGGAGAAGATGACGACCCATGTCATCCCGCCGCGCGGGACGAAGCAGTGGCGGATCGTGCCCTTCGCGGGCTCGGCGACCATCACTTCGGCACGAGCCATTCGCAAGCTCCCGCCGGAGCGGGTCCGCGCCCGGGTGGTCGGCAAGGGCATGAAGCGCACCCTCGTCTGGAGATCGGCCGGCGGCCCGGACACGACCCTGGCCTTCACGGAGACGATGCGGAGCGGTCGCGATCGCGGCATCTTGACCACCAACAAGGCCTCCGGCCGGCATCGCTTCCGGGTCTCGGGCAATGGGCACTACGGGATGCGCAAGCTCAAGGTGAACGTGATCCACGGCGGCTCCCCCCGGGAGACCAAGGTGGTCGACCGGTTCCGCGTCAAGGCTCCGGCCCGTCTGAAGGGGCCCCGCAAGGTCCGTGCGTGGCGGGATGACCGGACCCTGACCGTGCGGTGGTCGCGGGTCAAGGGCGCGTCCGGTTACCTGGTGCTCGCCGGGACCCGACACGGAGGCAAGCTGACAGCCAACTTCGTCCGCAGCACCAAGGCGGGCAAGACCCGGCTCCGGATCCCCTCGTTCCCGGGGGGCGAGTCCGCCGTGGCCCGGGTCTTTGCGCTGAACCGTGACGATCGCGCCGGTAAGCCGGGGGTGGCGCGATTCCGCCCCAGCCCGCGCAAGATGAACCTGAAGGTGGCGGGTCAGGTCGGGGTCGATTCCGCCCGACGGGCCGGTCAGGGTGTCACCATCCGCACCGTCTGCCCGCGGGGAGGCCACTGCCGCAACCGCGTGACCTTGAAGGTCAACGGCAAGCCGGTCGGAACCGTCCGGTTCCAGCAAACCCCCGGCACCTTCCACCGGGCCAAAGTGGTGCCCGCCTCCAAGAAGCTGCGCAAGCGGATCGCGCGCGGGCCGGTCAAGGGCCTGAGCATCGTTCTGTGGCAGGAGCGGACCACCGGCAAGGGTGGTGACAAGGGCCGGGTCTGACCCGCGACCTGCCCGAGCCGGGCCGGGGCGGACGCAGGCGGGGGCTGACCCCCTGCGAAGCCCCCGGCCCGGATACCATCACCGTCCCGCCCCGATAGCTCAGCTGGATAGAGCGACTCCCTCCTAAGGAGTAGGCCCCAGGTTCGAATCCTGGTCGGGGCATTGCGAGGCCGAAGGGGTGAGACGACCGGCGGCTCTGGCTGATCAGGGCGCGGGAGTGGCGGCGGCGAAGCGCTGCCTGGGAAGATCAACCGATGAATGATGGTCCCGAACTGGTGGGCGGACAGGAGCGTCGAGCGATCTCGATCGTGCCTTACGACGCGACATGGCCGGAGGCGTTCGAGAACCAGCGGCGGCGGATCGTCGAAGCGCTGGGCGCGCTGGCAGTCCGGGTCGACCACATCGGCTCCACCGCGGTGGAGGGCCTGCCCGCCAAGCCGATCGTCGACATCGACGTGAGCGTCGACGACCCTGACAACGAGGCGATCTACGTCCCAGCCCTGACGAGCGCCGGCTTCCGGCTCAGGGTGCGAGAGCCAGGGCATCGGATGCTGCGAACGCCGGCTCGTGACGTCCACGTGCACATCTGCGCATCCGGCAGCGCGTGGGAACGGCGGCACCTGCTCTTTCGCGATTGGCTCCGCGAGAGCCCGGCGGACCGGGAGCTCTATGCCTCGACCAAGCGGACTCTCGCGGCCCGGGACTGGTCCGACATGAACGCATACGCCGACGCCAAGAGCGAGGTGATCGGAGAGATCTCCGAGCGCGCCGAACGCTGGGCCGCCGACACCGGGTGGCGCATCCGCTGATCATCGCCCCATTGGTGATCAGGGGAGCAGCGGCGGCGGAGCGCCTTCCGGCGTCGGTTCGGGAGGCACGCCGAGCACGTCGGCCATCAGGCCCCGGAAGACGGCGACCTGGTTCTGGAGCAGCTCCTCCCGGCTGACCTCGGGCTCGCGGATCCACTCGGCGGAGCTCACCTGCACGAAGGTCAGCCACAGCCGCACCGCACCTTCCAACCGGGCCGGGGGATCGGGAACCTCCATCCGGGAGACGATCCTCGCCGCGACCTGGCGATGCGCTCGCTCGGCCTCGGCCTGGATCTCCGGGTCGGCGGCCGGGCCGCCCTGCATGACGTGGGGGATCGCGTACGGGAAGTTCTCGATCAGGGCGACATAGGCATCGAGCCCCTCATGGAACCGTTCGGTCGCGGTACCTGACGGGTCGGGATCGCTGGCCTCGGTGGCCAGGGCGAGACCGGCCCGGATCGACTCCCGGTAGAAGCTCCGCTTGTCTCCGAAGTACCGGAAGACGAGTCCCTCCGACGCCCCGGCCGCGGCGGCGATCTCGGCGACCTTGACCTCGTTGTAGGGACGGGTCGTGAAAGCTCGCAGCCCCTGCTCGAGCAGCTCCCGGCGACGATCCTCCTGAGAGAGGCGGCGGCGAGATGGAGCGTGGCCGGACATGCTCAGGTGCCGGGAGTCAGGGCGATCACGCCGCCCAGCGTACCGACGTAAAGGTTCCCGGCCGGGCCGAGATAGAGGGCGGCGTAATGGTTGTTGGCGAGCGGCCCGGTGCCGGCCAGCCGACGCCACAGGACCTCGCCGCTGCCGGTGTCGATCCCGGTGAAGTACCAGGCGTCGATCCCGGTGGCGAGCGCCGGCTTGGTGTAGGTCAGCATCAGCCCGTCGGCGGCCGAGACCTTGGAGACGACGGACGGGATGCGGACCTCGTCGTTCTCCCAGACCGTCTCGCATTCGCCCGTGCCCTGATCCACGTCGATCCGCGCCGCGCCGGCTTCGGAACTGTGGCCGCCGATGACGTCGGGCAGGCGGTACCCGTAGTTGTTCTCCACGAATATCGAGTTTCCGGCGGCGATGAGCGAGTTCTCGGTGGCCCCGGTCCGCTCGCCGAAGACGGGGACCGAGCACAGCAGGCGGTCGCCCCGGACCCGGGGAGCGGCCCGGAAGACCTGGACGTTCATGCGGGGATCGGCGTTGTCGGCGATCGCCACCAGCCGACCCCCGTCCATGACCGTCGGAGTGGTGCCGGAGGCGCGGCTGGTCTGTCCGGGCTTGCGCCGGTCCCCGGCGTCATAGGGCTCCGACCAGACCTTCACCGGACGGCCACCGGGGTCCGCGCGGAACCGCATCAGCGCCCGGGAGTCGACCACGAAGACACCGCCCCCCGGGGCGAGGGCGAAAGAGTTCTCGATGTCCGCTCCGGACGTGTGGAGGGCGCGAACCCGACCGGAATCGGGGTCGATCGTGCCGACCGTGCCGGCGGAGCCCACGTACCACCAGACCCGGTCGCTCTCGGGCAGGACCGACGTGATCGTCTCCTCGCCGGCCAAGCCAGAGGAGACATCGATAGAGCCGGTCTGATCGATCGATTCGCGGCCGGGCGAGAAGTCGGTCCGGAACAGGTCGACCGTGCCTTCGGCCGAGGGGATGACCAGCCGGCCGGCGCGGTCCAGCACCGCGTAGCCCCCTCCCGAGAAGTTCGTGAGGACATCCGGCCTGAGCGGGCGGGAGGAGATCTCCCGGCTCGCCAACGGTTCCAGGGTGGCGGAATCAAGGAGGTGCGCGGTGGTCCGGGTCGCCCCGACGCAGACCGCGATCAGGTTGCCGCCCGCGTCGAAGAGGAGCGAGGCACAGTCTCCGAAGGCGCGGTAGCTGCGGACCTCGGCGGATGCCGGATCGTTGACGCGACGGTCGAAATAGGCATCGGTCATGCCGGGGTCGTTGTGGATGTTCGAACCCTGGCCCGGCAACAGGCCCCCAAAGGGGGCGGGACGATCGGCGTCCAGCGGTTCGCCCGTGACCTTTCCGGCCCCGTCGAAGTCCGGGATGAACAGATGGGAGGGGGTGCCTGGGATCCCGGTGCCGCGAGCCCCGTCGACCGCACCGGCGACCGCCACCGCGGCGAAGACGGCCGCGGCCGCGATGGTGGCCCGGCGCAGCCCGACCGGCAGGCCCCGAGTCCGCTGGCCGTCATCGCTCGCAGTGCTGTCGCCGGCCCGGCCGGCGACCACCAGCCCGGTGACCGTGATGGCTGCCAGGGCCGCCAATAGCCAACGCCCGGCCGGCAACCACGAAAGCAGCGACAGCCGGTAAAGCGGCGAGAACGCGATCAGAGCCGCGACCAGGGCGAGCGTGATCGCCCCGAACCGGGCCCGGCGGCTGCCCAGGCTCACCCGGTGGCCGACGGCAAGGAAGGCCGGGGGCAACGCCACCGCCACCAGGAGGAGGAGCCCCGTTCCGACCCAGACCCCCTCGTGCCCGATTCCGGCCGCGATCAGGGCGGGGCCGCTCCAGAGCGAGTTCAGCCAGACGAGCGGGCTGACCAGCAGACAGCCGAGTGCCGCCGTGAGGAGCGCCGCGCGCCGGCCCGGACTCACCTCTTCTTGCCGGTGCAGCGAGGCGACTTGAAGTCCGCACGGCTCATGTAGGTGCTCTTCGGGAAGTAGTCCCCCATCACTTGCCTTTCTGTGCCCAGCTTCGTGATCCGCTGGATCGCATGCTTGAAGCCGGGGGCACCGAGCAGGTTCCGCATGATCAGGAGCCCGGTCCCTTCGCGGCCGAGGGTGTCCACGAAGTTGCCCCAGCTCAGCCAGGCGACGCCGCAGGCCGCGCGGGCGTTCTTCGGCCGGTTCGCCTTGGTGCTGACGACGATCGTGTACTTACGCTTCTTCGTCAGCGGCACCTGGGAGTCACGGAGGCAGGAGACGACCGAGGTCGTGGTCGGGGTCTCGTTCTGGCAAAGAGACCAGTAACGGACCTGGCCGCGCTTCATCCTGGTCCGCCGTTTGCCTTCGGTCGCGGGGAAGGTCGGCATCTTGCCGCGCAGGACCAGGATCTCACCGAAGCCCCGGTTGATCGAAGTCGTGATGTAACGGGCGTCGTCATTGCTGTACTGGCCGCCGGACTGCTCCTGTGAGAGCAGGGCCCGGTCGCCTTCGCTCGAGGTGCCGCGCTTGTAGATGGAGAGGGCAAGCGGTGTGTTGAAGAAGTTCTCCCAGTGAACGGGATCGAACGCGGGCACGGTGGCCCTGTCGGCGCCGGCCGTGTGGACCAGCACCTGGTAGTAGAGGGGAGGCACGGTCTGAGGTGTGATCTCGCGGACCGGGTCGTTGATCGCCGCGCAGGCGGCGGCACCGGTAAGGCGAGTGCCGTCCGCGAGCACCACGACCGGTTTGGGCAGGGCGACCCCGCCCCGTGAATCGCGGCCCCGGTCCGGCAGGTAGACACGGTAGATCAGCTCCTGGACACCCTCTTCGGCCGGGGCGTACAACGTGTTGCGTGCGCGTCCGGAGGCGAGGGGCGGAGCCGGCTCGTTCACGACCTGGGCCTGCCAGCCACGCCGGCCGTTCTTGAGGTTCCGGCGCTTGCCGGTCCGGAACGGATTCACGGAGCCCTTCTCCGGGCGGAACTCGGTGTCTGTGAGGGCGTCGACCGGGTTGCCGCTGATGTATGCATTCAAAGACATGTACCGGGATCGGGGGAACTTGCCGTCGAGGCTCAGCCGCGCTCCCTCCGGGAGGTTGAATCGGGCCGCCCAGTAGCCGACGGACGTGTCCGGATACGCGAAGTTGAGCTCCCGGTCCTTGAGGGCGGCGCGATCGAAGGGACCGATCCAGAAGCAGGTCGCCTGCTTCTGGGCGGCTTCCGCCCGGGCACCCACCGAGGCGAAGCAGAGCAGCAGCCCGGCCGCCAGGGCGAGTAGACCGGTGACTACTCGGTTCGAGGCGAGATGCCTCGGGGCCGCTTGCCCCGAGACATCTCGGATCGTCAGTTCACGCGGCCGGCGAGCACTTCCCCTCGTTCCCATGGCCGCACGCTAGCACACTATTGAGTCACCACTCAATAGCGGAGCAGGGCGAGCACCCCTCCCCCGACTTCCAGGGTCGGCACCTCTTCGACCGAGGCGGAGCTGATCCGGGCGTCGGTGCGGATCGCGAGCTCGACCAGCGCCTCGGGCACCGTGGCCTCACCGGCGTCGGTCATCGTCCGGCGCGCACCGTCGGAGAGCGAATCCTCGGCGATCTCCACGTACGGATCCAGCAACAGGTGCTCGACGCGTCCCTCGGCCAGGGAGAGCAGGACCTCGTCGGCCCCGGCCGCGGCCCGGTCGGATGCCTGCACCTTCTCCACGGCCTCGTCACCGGCCGCGCGGATCTTGTTGCGCCAGGCGTCGCGAAGATGCGGATCCAGCTGCGCCGCGGCCTCGGCGGCTGTCAGATCGATGAGGTTGAGGGGGACGTTCGCCTGGACGAGCCCTTTCGTGTCCTCCGGCAGCGCCGCCGTGAACTCGGCGCCCGCATCGCCGTCGGCCGCGATCACCAGCCGTTCGAACTGGAGCTCCCGGGCACTCTCGGCTATCGCCTTGGCGGCCGCCTTCACGAAACGGTGGCGCCATTCCTCGACCCGGTCGTCGTAGGCCGAGAGGTTGGAGATCGACTGGCGTCCCCGCTGCGGGTTGGGGCGCACGGTGCCGCGGTACTCCCGCCAGTCGCCGAGCTCCAGGTCCCAGGTGGACTGTTCGAGGTCGCTGGCGGTTCCGTCTCGCCACTCCAGCAGCCGGATGTGGTCGTGGCTGAGCAGCACGAGCCCGGTTCTGAGGCCACGGTCGATCACATCGACCATCGGCCAGACCACCGCCCCGGAATCGAAGGCGACGTGATCCTGCCGGAACGGGATCTGAAACGACATCAGGCTGTCGAGGGAACCGCCGGCACTGAGGAACAGGGCGACGCTCCTGCCCCGCTCGACCGCCGACGTCCCGGTGAGTCGCCGTTCGGCCTGGGCGGCCAGCCTCTGGATCTGCTCCGATGCCTCCCGGTCCCCGTTGGTCTGCCCGGATACGGCTTTCAGGCCGTTGCGCAATGCGATCGCCCAGGCCGGAGACTCGCCCTTGTTCGAGGGTTCCCGCGGGTCCGTCCGGCAGAAGACCGAGAGCACCGGGCCGTCGGACTTGTGATCAATGAGGTCGCGAAGTTCCTGCATCCGGTTGCTGTTCATCTATGGATCCAACCAGACGCGGCCCGAATATCCAAATCGCTGGGCCAAATATCCCCGCACTGCCCGGGACGAACGGGCAGGAACGCCCTATGTGCGGGCCGCGCCGGGCTCCGAGCCGGGCTCCGCGTGCTCTTCCGTCTCGGCCGGAGCCTCGATCTCGTAGAGGCTTTCCCGGGCGACTTCCTTGCCCCGCGAATTCCAGAGCCGGATCTCGAGCCAGGCCTCGTCCCCGTAGTTCTTGAGCGCGTCGGGAGCGATCAGGGTGAAGCGGTCGGTGGGGTCGGCCGAGGTCCCGCCGAAGAGCGGATCCTGATCGACGGTGGTACCCGCCAGCTCCGCGGTGACGGCGAAGGCGTCCCGGACGAGCGAGCGGCCCCAGACCAGGGTGATCGACGCTTCGCGTCCGTTCTCGCCGTGCCAGGTGCCGATGACCTCGTCGCCGAGATCGATCGTCCATTCCGGGTTGTCGGCGGCCACCACGTCAGTGAAGTCGGCCGATGCCCTGAAGTCGGTCGGATCGCCACCTTCGGGCTGGACGAAGCTGACGAAGCCGAAGAACTCGATCTCCTCCGGCTCGCCGCCCTCCTCCATAACGGCCTCGCCGACCGCCGAGGCGGGCACCCACACCCGGCCGCTCCAGGCACGTTCCGGGAACCAGATCACGTCGGCCGGCGGGGCGGTGCCGTCCGGCAGGTCCTCGATCTCCGCGCAGGCGTCCCGGAAGACTGTTGAAAGCCGCTCGGCGAAGCGTCCCTGGGGGACGCCGTGGCGCGAAGCGTCGGCGATGAAGCGGGGAATTGGCTGGCTGTCGATCGGCATGGGCGGACCCTATGCGATCGTCCGGCCCGGCGGACCGCATGGCCGAACCGGTCTTTTCAGGCGCAATGCGCCCAAGGAGGCAGGTTCGTCTCTAGCCGTCCGCTTCGATCGCTTCGCGCAGGTCGGCAGCAGAACGCTCCGGGCCGACCATGTTGATGTCCACCCCGGTGGCGATCTCGAAGGCGGAGGTCGGTTCGATCCGAGGGATCAGGTCGAGATGCCAGTGGAAATGCTCGACGCCCCGCGGTGCCGTCTTGACCCACAGGTTCAGCTGGGGCTCCTCGCCGAAGAGCTTGGTCAACGCGCGCACGGCGCGGCCCAGCATGCTCGCGCCGCCCTCGTCCTCCTCGAACCTGGCGGTCGGGCGCCGGGGGATGATCCGCATCTCCCACGGGAAGCGTGAAGCCCACGGGCAGATCAGGGCGACCTCCTCGTCGATCGCCACCAGCCGATCCGACCGCCGGATCTCCTCGCGCAGGATCTCGCCGAGCAGGCTGGCTCCGGCGGTGCGCTCGCGGTAGGAGCCGAATCGCTCCCGTTCGCGGGCGACCGCAGCCGGTACGAAGTTCATCGCGCCGAGCTGGGCGTGGGTGTGCTCGATCGAGGCTCCCGCGTCGGGTCCCTGGTTGAGGATGAGCTGCACCCAGGCGGCGTCGTCATGGGCCCGCATCCGCTCCCTCCAGGCCGCGACCGCGCCACCGAGGGCCGCCTCGTCGAGCTGTCCGATCGATGCCACGTGTTCGGGCGCGTTGACGATGACCTCGTGGGCCCCGATCGCCGGCCGCGAGGCGAACATGTCGGGCTCGGCGCCCCGGCTCGAGGTGAGTAGTGGATCGGCCGGGCTGGCGAAGGCCGAGCCGGCGCCCGCCCCGGCAACGCCACCGGCCGACTGGCCACCCCCGGCACCGCCGGGATCGACCGGGCCGCCTGCGACCTCGGCGGCCTCGTCCGGCGTCACGATCGCGGGGAACAGGTTGGGAACGGTGCGGGTCAGCCAGCCCGGGCCGTCGGCGTCGCCCCCTCCGGGACGGTCAGCGGCGATCTCCGGCGGGGTCGCGCTCTCGTTTCCCTCGCAGAAAGGGCAGCCGTCGGAACCGTTGTGGTGCCAGGGGCGGCCGGCGAACTGATCGGGACGGTCCGCACGCCCGGGTGCGATCAGCACCCGGGTCCCGGTCAGTTGGTCGACCCTGATCTCAGGGACGGACACCTTCGTCTCAGCCGGTGCCACCGGGGCGATCGGTGCTGCCGCTCTGCACTGCCTTGCTGATCGCCGGCGCGATCGCGTTGACCCCTTCCTGGAAGGCGGAGATCAGGTCCATGGGCAGCGGGAAGATCACGGTCGAGTTCTGGTTGCCGCTGATCTCGAGCAGCGTCTGCAGATAACGGAGCTGGAGCGACGCCGGGTTGCGGCTGATGATGTCGGCCGCCTGCGTCAGCTTCTCCGCCGCCTGGTATTCACCCTCGGCGTTGATGATCTTGGCGCGACGTTCACGCTCGGCTTCCGCCTGACGGGCCATCGCCCGCTGCATCTGCTCGGGGATCTCGACGTCCTTGATCTCGACCGTCGTCACCTTGACGCCCCAGGGCTCTGTCTGCTCGTCGATGATCTTCTGCAGCGACTCGTTGAGCCGCTCGCGCTCGGCGAGGATCTCGTCGAGCTCGGCCTTGCCGAGCACCGCGCGCAGCGAGGTCTGGGCGATCTGCGAGGTGGCGATCA